>JAQWSU010000006.1:300000-537182 GCA_029243025.1 Pirellulaceae bacterium
ACCTGGCTGACGTTTCATCCGAAAACAGATTTCGGATCGCCCCGCTAAGACCTATGATTTTTTCACTCGGTCGTCACGCTTTCCCGGTCGACAAATCACGAACAACGCACCGGCGACAACGAGCATGATGATCAAGTATGACATGACATAGCTTTTTGGCTTCTCTTCTTTTTGCAGGCCTTGCGCCACACAAACACCCGTTTGCAGCAACCAGATCAGACCCACCACAAAAAACCAATGCCAACCATTACGGAGCTTGATGAAAGTACGGGTAGCGATAGATGACATCAAAATCACTCCGAAAACCAACAGCTTGAATCCCCCGTCGGGGGAAGAACGGATTTTACTCACCCAGACATCTCAGGGTGACGGGTCCACTCGGTACTGTCAAGTAAACCTCGACATGTCAAGAAATCGACACGCAGCATCGAACGAACTTATCTCACCATTGTACTTGAGGCTGATAATGGCGAAAGGTCTGGCACGGATTAGTGGGCCAATCGTGCTTTGATTTCTTCGATCCAATCCAATCCCACCGTCGACAGATCTTGAGTCGATCCGTCTCGTAAATCCTTGACTTGGCAAGTGCTCGCATTGAGCTCACGATCACCGGCGATGACGGCCAAACGGAAGCCACGACGGTCGGCGTATTTCAACTGCGGCCCCAGTTTTTTCGGCTCCGGAAAAAGCTCAACGCCCAGCCCAGCAGCGCGAAGCTGTGTTGCCAAGGCGAGGTACTCATGCAGCCGCTCCGAATCAAAAAACGGGATGAAGATCGGCGCTGGGGTTCGCGTTTTTTCGATCAGTTGTAATTCCTCCATCGCAGCCAAGAGGCGATCTAGTCCTAGCGACGCACCAATTCCTGGCAGCCGTTGCTTGGTGTACACCGAAGCCAGATCATCGTAACGCCCACCCGAACAGACACTGCCAATCTCCGGCAATTCGGTCAGGAACGTCTCCACGACGGTGCCGGTGTAGTAATCCAAACCCCGGGCGATCGAGACGTCCACCCGCAGCTTCTCGGCTGCGACACCCGCAGCCGAAGCACCTTCCACAACTTGCCGTAACGCGGCAACGCCCGACTCACCTTCTTCGTTTCCAGCAACTAAGGGCTCCAACTGTGACAGTATCTGTTCGTTCGATCCCTCGAGTTGTGCAAGTGAAAGAATTTCATTCGCCTGCTGCTCCGTGGTGCCCGCCACCGATCTCATTTCAGCGACAACCTTGTCGTGTCCAATTTTCGGCAACTTATCTAATGCACGTAAGACGGCCGTTGATTGATCGGATAAATCAAGTTTGGCCAGCAATCCAGACAAAACTTTTCTGTTGTTGAAGCGGATCTGGAAACCATCCATGCCGATCGCTTGGATCAGGTCATGAATCACAAGGACCGTTTCGATGTCTGCCGTCAGGGACTCCGTTCCAATCGTATCGAAATCACATTGCATAAATTCGCGATAGCGTCCACGATGCGTGTTCTCACCCCGCCAGACTTTGGCAATGTGATAGCGTTTAAAAGGCACGCCTAACTGGCCCACATGCTGAGCAACAAAGCGAGCCAACGGTACCGTCAAGTCAAATCGCATACCAACGGCACGACCACCGTGATCCTCAAAGCTATACATGAGTCGGTCCGATTCGTCGCCACCTTTACCTTGAAGAATCTCCAAGTACTCTAAGACGGGCGTATCGATTGGACTGTATCCGAACGACCGATAGACACGCTGAGCGGTTGCGATTAGCTGCTCACGTGGAATCATGGCCTCCGGGAGTGAATCTCGAAAGCCTTTCAGAGTGCGCGGGTTGATCATCTTTGCGGCCTAAGTAAGTAGAGAACGTTCACGGCGAATCGTGCCGCATCGATGGAAACTTCACAAGCTAGCCGATGACCGGTAACAGTGATGGCTTGGGACTGCGAATTCCCCGGCCACGCCGCGGCGGCAAAACGGTTTCCGCATATTCGTAGACCTGCTCAGGAGTTTCGAAGTATTGGTCGTAAGTCCAATCGTCTTCGTACTCGCAGTTGTCAGTCGTGTAGTCGCGGCAAATCTGCGGTCGTGTTTCGTAAATACCGCAACGATGGTCCGCCTGCAAATGCTTACAAGTCGTATGGACCATCAAATACCAATCACCGCTCTCGACAAATACCGTCGCTCGGTCGTGGAGCAAATACCAACGGATGTATTCAAAATCTCGCCATTCGGTCGGTATGTCGATCGGCAAAGCAAAATATCTACAACATTTTGCCGTGCAGTAATCGCACAGGACTTCGCCAGACGCCAAAGCGTCTCGGCTGACTTTTTCGACAGTCGCCATCGTCACCTCAAGCCTTAGGTAAAGCCTTTTATTTACCGCCATAGGCTATCAAACGACCGACGGTCGATCCAGCGGGCACCCCCATCTGCCAGTTCAGCACTGCCTGACAATTTCCCCGCTAAATTGAAGGAGAGATGAAGAATCAGTGAAAGTGTAAAATCAATCTCTTACTCGATCTCCTTCACGTCCGTATAGTTAGCTAGGTCGCTGCCAAGTAACCGCACGGGTCCATCGACCCCCCAGAATCATCGCGATCCCCCGTGCTAGCAAATGTGGCTTTGCTCTTGTTCGGCGAGTAAAACAGCCCTTTCGCTGCTTCGCAGATGACCGATCACCTCGACCGGGAGACCCTGATGGCAACGACTTCGACGGAAACCAATTCGATGGACGCATGTATTTCAGATTTGGAAACCCAGATATTGCACCTGGGCCGGATCGTCGAGGCCTCCATTTCCCGTGTTCTGACCGCCTTAACTCAACATGACCCGTTAATGGCGCAAGCCGTCATACGTGAAGGCGAGGAGATCGATCGGCTCGAACTCGAAGTTCATGAACATTGCTTAACGATTTTGGAGAACAAACGTCCAAGCGGGCCAGATTTACGATTTGTGGTGGCCGTTCTGAAGATCAACGACAGCTTGGAGCGAATTGGGGACTTGGCGGAAAATGTTGCTCAAATCGTGGTAGCAGTCGGCAATTGGGAACGTTTCCAGGGCGTTCCGGGCATCAAGAAGATGGCCGAAGAGGCTCAAAAAATGGTCGGTATGTCGCTTGAATCATTGGTTCAACGGAATACAGCTTTGGCCCACGAAGTGATTTATCTGGATGATCGAGTCGATGAATTGTATCGACAAATTCAGCAGCGCATCGAAGCGGAACTGGATCGGACGCCAGAAAACGCCAATCCGCTCCTAAAAGTCGAACATGTGACCCGACAATTCGAGCGAATGGGAGATGTGGCCACCAATATCGCAGAAGAGGTCATCTACCTAGTGGATGGCGAGATCGTTCGCCACCGCTAAACAGCCCGATTCTTGGGGTGCGACAAATTCCACGTCCGCCATCTCGGCAGTCGATTCGACATTCAGGCAGATTCTCTTGCCAATTCTTCTTGCTTCAAAGGGTGTTAATCGTTCGAATAGATGGAGTCGTTGGCATCCCACTCTCGTTTTCTGAGGTACGTGGGTAATCCGGCCACGTCTGATTCGCTTGAACGGTAGCGGCCATGGTGGCAACAGCGGATTCGATTGAGTCGCAAGGTGGCTTCTGTGAGGCATGCCATCAGCTGTTTTTGGAGCCTCCAAATTGCCAGACTTGACTGGCATACGATCACAGTCCAATCATATTCGGGGTACAAGCGGGAATCGGTGGAGAGATAAATGGAATCGTCGCAGCACTTATTCAACCATTCTATCCAACAAGATTGGTCTTCTGACACGAATCGATGATGCCATTGCAAATCGTCCCCCCGGTACGCAGCATCGCAACGAAGGCGGATGAGATTCTGCCGCAATACAGCGAGACAACAAGCAAGTGGCATATGTACTGATCGTCGACGACTCGGAAGTTGACCGTCTAATGGCTGGCAAATTTGTCGAGACGGGCAATCACGAGACAGAAGTAGCCGTTAATGGTCGCGACGCTCTCGAAAAGATGAGCAAGCGGCTGCCTGATCTTGTTCTGACCGACTTGGTAATGGATGAAATTGACGGCTTGGAATTGGTCAAACGAGTTCGTCGGCAATACCCGGAAGTTCCCGTCATTCTAATGACGGGATTCGGCACAGACGACGCGGCCGTGCGGGCGTTGCAAGAAGGTGCCGTTTCCTACATCCCCAAAGACAATTTAAAAGATCGTCTGGCCGAGACCATTCGAACCACACTGATTGCTTCGCAAACGGCGGCTCAAGAACGTCCGCATTGGATGTTTTTGACGGGGAGTGAATCGCAATATGTGCTGGGTTATGAAACGGATGGTCGACGAACTCTGATCGACCACTTCGAAGATGAATTGACCAAGATGGATTTCTGCGACGCAGCCGATCGCATTCGAGTTGGAACCGCGTTGGCCGAAGCACTCACAAATGCGGTTGAACATGGAAATCTTGAGCTGGATTCCGACTTACGTGAATCACCCGACCAAACATACTACGAATTGGGCCAAGACCGACGTGGAAAGAGTCCGTACAAAGAGCGACGCGTTTTCATCAACAAGACAGTCACTCCCGCCAAGATCACCTACGAGATTCAGGATCAAGGCCCGGGCTTCGACCACACGAATCTACCTGATCCAACCGACCCAGAAAATCTAACGAAGCTCAGCGGGCGGGGGCTGCTCTTGATTCGCACCTTCATGGACGAAGTCACCTTCAACAGCAACGGCAATCAAATTACGTTGGTTAAATATCGCTCGCTCAACAAGACTTCGGACAGCGACGGTGATCAGCCCGAAGGCTAGCCAGATACTATTCTTCTACCGACCCTCAGCCGATCAAACTAACAAACAGCGAATTCCCTGGTCGAAATTCTTCTCAAGTCGCCTCTTCTTCGGGCCGCCAACTCGATTCCTCGCAATTCCGCGCTTCATCGAACTCTCGCAAGCTGTCAAAATCGAGCTGGCGACACGGATCGCATTCGAGTCGAACCTACCAGAGACTCCCAATTTGACAGGCCTTTCGCATCGCACCGGTACCAAACAGAATCATGATCGTGATCCCTTCTCATGGTCGCTAACCCATTCAACCGAATATAATGGAGCACCATCGCTGTTCGACACAAGCGGCCACCGATTCGCACTGCATCCGTGGAGCGTCGTCCTGTTAGAAAGTTGGTTTTCGCCAGAATGGCCACATCAACGACTACTCAAGAATCACCATACACGACCAAGGCTGTAACCACTGCCGAAGCCAAGCGGATCGGCACCCAGCGCACACGGCTGCTGATCATGCTGACGGCTGTGCTCTTAACCAGCTCGCTTTGGATTCATGAACAAAGTTACCCGGGAACAGTCCAACTTCATACAGTGATGGAACTGCTGGCGACCTCGATCGCGGCATTTGCCGCCGTCCTCGCATACTTGCGTTACTACGCGCGTCGAAATTCGTCTTTTATGTTCCTCTGTTTGGCGACGGGACTGTTGGCGACAAGTTGTCTCGATACGTACCACATCGTATTTGCCCCTTCACTGTCGCCCAACAAGCTAATCGCCACTACCACGGCATACTGGAACTGGAACGCTTCGAGATTTCTGCTTTCCGTCGTCATGATCTTTTGTTGGCTTGCGAGTCGTACAGACCTAAAAAGACGAACGCCAATTTTTCCGGAATGGATCGTTTACCTGGGATTCTTCTTTTTTACACTCTTACTCGGTATTTCATTTTCCGTCGTCAATTTCCCCTCGGCCCTCTTCCCCGATGCGGTGATCAGCCGGCCGTTTGAACTAATCTCCGGGCTAATTTTCGCAGCTGCACTTGGCGGATTCATCTACCTGAAGACTTGGCGAACGGAATCATTTTCCTTTTGGCTTGTCTGCTCGCTATTAATTGGCACCACCTGTCAGTTGCTCGTGATGCCACGATCTTCAGATTTTTTGGATGCCGATTTCGAATGGGCTCATCTACTCAAGACCCTCAGCTACCTGGCGATCTTGATCGGATTGTTGATCGACATCTACCAAATGCACCGCGCAATCGATCAAGCGGCCGCTTCCCTGGATGATGCGAACCGTCGCTTACGAGAAAGTGAAGAACGATTCGCTTTGGCCAGCGAAGGCTCAGCAAACGGTTTATGGGATTGGGATGTCCAAAGTAATCAAGTCTGGTACGCACCGCGCTTTTGGCAAATGCTTGGTTATGAGAGCCCAGCCTATCCTTCCAGTGTCCTGGAGAGTTTCAATCGACATTTACACCCAGACGATATCGAGGCGACTTGGGCCGCGGTTGAGCGACATTTGAATAACAGGGAAGAGTTCGACGTCGTCTATCGCTTAAAGCATCTGTCTGAAGGTTACCGGTGGTTTCGTGCACGAGGAGTGGCCAATCACTCGGCCGACGGAAAACCGATTCGGATGTCCGGTTCGATCCAGGATATTACGGCTGCTCGACAAGCCGAACATCAACTCCAAGAGAACTCTCTAGAATTGCAACGCAGCAACGAAGAACTTCAGCAATACGCCTACGTTGCCTCTCATGATCTGCAAGAACCGCTCCGCGCAATCGCGGGGTATTGCAGTCTTCTGCAACGATTCCACGCGGATGATCTTTCCGATGAAGGTCGCGAATTCCTCGATTTCACAATTGATGGCGCTAAACGAATGCAGGCACTGATTAACTCCCTGCTGGATATTTCGCGTGTGAGAACCCATGGAAAAACGTTCCAACCACTTGACCTTAATGAGATTGTTCATACCGCATCGGACAATCTCGCGGCGCAAATCCGAGAAACGGAGGCGGCAGTCCACATCACGAGTCTTCCTGCCTTGAAGGGCGACTCGAGTCAGATGATTCAACTATTCCAAAATCTCATCAGCAATGCGATCAAGTTTCATCAACACGGAGGGAAACCTCGCATTGTGATACAAGCCGAAGAACAATCGGATGACTGGGTGATCTCGATCAGTGACAACGGAATCGGCATTGACCCGCAGTTTCACCAGCGCATATTTACCGTCTTCCAACGTTTGCACACCCGCGAAGAATACTCGGGCACAGGCATTGGCTTGGCGATTTGCAAGAAAGTCGTCGAGCGTCACCGCGGGCGGATTTGGTTGGAGTCCGAACACGGGATCGGATCGACCTTCTATTTTTCAATTTCCAAACATCTCCAGGATCACCCGCACCCGGACAGCGATACCAAGCCAAGCGATTTCGATTAACTCGCGGGTGGTGCCACCGCTGACTTCCTGTTTCAGATTCCCTGTCGTCGCTTAAGATCGACTAAGAATGCATCATTGCTCGCGATGTTGGCAGCCGAACGTCGCCTCAGGTGCAACGTTTATCACCGGCGGCCCGAGCCAGCTTTCTCTCGGCATTTGGCCTGGGCTGTCAAACACCCACCAACGCCCCCATAATGCTTTTGATTAAATCGTTGCGCGCCCTGATAGTTTTTTGTTGGAGTTTGAAGATGACTGTCTTTCTGATAGCCACATTGGACACCAAAGGCTTGGAAGCTCAATTCGTTCGTGATTTTCTTAAGACGGCCGGTGTGAAAGTAACCCTGGTGGACACCGGCTGTCTGGGACAACCTCAAGTGTCAGCTGACATCACACGCGAAGCGGTCTTCGCAGCGGCAGGGACATCACTCGAAGCAGTCAAAGCCCAATCCGATCGGGGCTTTGCTGTCACCACTGCCGCCCGCGGCGTTACAGCCATCGTGCAGAAAGTTCACCAAACTGGCGATCTCCAGGGAGTGTTTAGCTTGGGCGGATCGGCCGGAACGACAATCGGTACCGCCGCAATGCGTTGCTTGCCGATGGGTATCCCGAAACTGATGGTCAGCACTTTGGCATCGGGTGACGTGCGAGCTTTTGTCGGTGTTCGCGACATCTTGATGATGAATTCAATCGTAGATATTGCGGGCCTCAATCACATCAGCCGTACGGTGCTCCGAGAAGCGGCTGCCGCCATGGTCGGCATGGTTAACGCATCGTCTCTCGTCCCATCGAACGATGATAGACCGATCATAGCTGCAACGATGTTCGGCGTGACGACTCCGTGTGTTGAGCAAGCCAGACAAGTGCTCGAAACGGCCGGATACGAGGTGCTGGTTTTTCACGCGACTGGAACAGGCGGACAAGCAATGGAAGAGCTAATCAACGATGGCATGATCGCCGGCGTGCTCGACATCACCACCACCGAAATTGCCGACGAGGTTGTCGGTGGAATGCTTTCAGCTGGCCCTCTTCGCTTGACGGCGGCTGGGGCTCGCGGTATCCCGCAAGTTGTTTCGGTAGGTGCCACCGATATGGTTAACTTCTGGGCGATGAGTAGCGTTCCGGTTAGATTCCAGAACCGTCAACTGTACCAACACAACGAAAACGTCACACTCATGCGGACGACACCAGCAGAATGCCGCCAAATCGGAGAGCAGATCGCTAACAAATTGAACGCGGCAGTTGGCCCTGTACGCATCTTGCTACCACTTCAAGGTGTCTCTGCGATCGACCGGGAAGGTGAACCGTTTGACGATCGGACGGCTCGATCGGAACTGTTTAACGCGATCCGCCTTGGCATTGATGGCCCCACAATTGTCGAGCTCGATCAACACATCAATGACGAAAGATTTGCAGTTACCGCTGCGGAAACTTTGATCGAACTGATGACCAAATAACCACCACTTCGTTTCGGCTACAGCTTAAGATGACTTGGATAGTCGACGCCGGAGAAACAAGCTCAGTAAAAGCGGAAGCGATATCGACACACTCGCCGCCACCACCATCCATTCGTTTTCTGCTGCGAGGTAGCCCAACAAGGAATAAGCCAAGGCGATTCCCAGATTGCTCAATAGGACCGGCGGTAAGAACTCCCGCCAACTCATACGGTTGACGCCCATCAGCAAAACAGTCGCTTCCGCCAAGATGGGTAGTGCGCGCGTCAACACCAACACGACGGCGCCATACTGCCCACTCATCCGATCGATGTAATTCAAATCAGCCACACTCGATAGCCGCACAGCCAGCGGGCGTCCGAGTCGCCGACCGATGAGAAATCCAACGACAGCGCCAAGATTTAAGCCAACCCACGACGCGACTGTGGCCAACAGCGGGCCCAGTTGGCTGCCCGCCAAGGTGCTCACCAAACTGGAGGGTACCGGCAACAAGATATCCGTGCCCAGCAGGCCAATCACCACCACCACAACGATCCACGCTGCCGGTGGATGCTCAACAAATTGATTCACCCACTGTTCGATCGTCTGATGAAAAAGGACGAAAGGCACGATTGGCACCAGCAGAACCAGTGCAATCAACAAGATTGGACGAAAGCGGAAGCTCACCATGGTTACCTTCTTGAGTCTCGAAGCAGAACGAATCACCCCTTCCCATGGGGTTTCGACAGGTTCCAACCCGTACTCGCATGACCGGAAGACCGAACGCACCCACAACGTTCTGATGACTTTTCACGTCTAACGAAGCGACCAGAAGCTAAAATAGAAGCTGGCGGTGGTCCTGAACAGACCCGAAAATTCACATCCTTGGAGCGATATCAACCGTGAGAACGTTAGGATTTGTTAGTTGCTTGCTCATCCTCGTCGCAAAACCACTCGCGGCCGAAGAAACATTACCTGACAATGGAAAAGGGATTCGTCTCGGTCGAGAACAGGTCCAACGGCTCATGGTTGGCGTGAAAGTCAAAGCCGGTGGCCCTTGTCGCGGTGTGTTTGCAACCGTTCCCATGCCGATGGATTGGCCCGAACAACAAGCGAAAATCGTTGACGAGAATTTTTCTCCAGCCGTGAAAAACGTCGACTATCGAGTTTTGGATGGAGGTGTCAAACAGCTGCTGATTACCATTCCTCAACTCCAAGCTGGTGAGACGACCGAAGCGACACTGACTGTGGAAGTTCGCCGTAAGGCAATTGTCGAACCGGAAGATCCCAGCGTGTTCACTATCCCAACTCAGCCGGATCGATCGATCCGCAAATATCTTGCCGGAAGTCCCTTTATTGAAAGTCGCAACACGAAGATCCGGACCCTGGCTAGGAAATTGGTCGCCGATCAAGAAACCGCATGGGATAAGGTCCGCGCAATTTATGATCATGTGCGGGAGGAAATTAAATTTGAAGAAAGCGAACTGAAGGGGGCTGCCGCCACTCTTCGGGACGGCCAAGGCGACTGTGAAGCCATGACGTCACTCTTCATTGCACTCTGCCGGGCCGCCAAAATACCGGCCCGCATGGTCTGGGTCACCGATCATTCCTACCCAGAATTCTACCTCCTCGATGATGAAGGACAGGGACATTGGATCCCCTGTCAAATTGCCGGAGCCGAAGCCTTTGGAAGTATGCCCGAAACACGACCCATCCTGCAAAAAGGTGACAATTTCAAAGTCCCCGAGACCAAGGCTCGCCGTCGATATGTCGCGACGCAATTGAAGGCCGGGGCAGTGCGAGGTAAGAAGCCAACGGTCACGGTAATCACCGATTTTGTACCCATTGACGTACCCTTCAACGCACCTTAGCCGAATCGACACCGCTCCTCGAAAGGATGTCTGGGCAGATAGCGTAATCGGATGTCATTGTGCTATGCTGCGTGCTATGTCCAATCCTGACCGCCCCATTGATTCATCCGACCCTGACCAATCATCCCGAGCCAGCGCATCGGAAACGTCGGATGCGAGCGCGGACGAGCCAATCGTAGCTGAATTCGCAACAAACGATACGCAAACCTTCACCAATTCGCTCCAGCAACCACAACGGCCAGGAGGCCAATCGCCCTATCTCGCAGGGAGCCCCTCCGGTCCGCTCCTGCGCGAGTCTCACCTGCACTCACGCCGTCGACGTGTTCGACTACCCGTGACGCTATTTATCGTCACGTGCTTGTCAACATTTTGGGCCGGCGTCACGGGCTGGCAGCCCTTGTCACTGGGTGGATTGGAATTTCGACAGCTCATCCTCCGCGACTGGGACCAAGGTCTGATCTACATGGCATGCGTGGTAGGGATTCTGCTGACTCATGAAATGGGCCATTTTATCGCGACGTTGATCTATCGAATTCCTGCAAGTCTGCCTTTTTTTATTCCCCTACCCGTGATCACCCCAATTGGAACCATGGGTGCAGTAATCGGCATGGAAGGACAGCGGGCAAATCGAAAACAGATTTTTGATATCGGAATCGCCGGACCTTTGGCAGGGCTGGTGGTTGCTGCCCCCATCTTGTGGATCGGCGTCGCACAACTTGAACTCTCCAAACCGGCTTATGGCGCTTTTCTTTACGACTGTCCGTTGATCGTTCGCTGGATGATTAGCTGGATACAGCCTGAATATGCAAGTGTGAAGACAATCGGCACGAGCCAGCTCAACCCCTACTTTATGGCCGGCTGGGTTGGATTGTTGATTACGGGATTAAACATGATGCCCGTCAGTCAACTGGACGGCGGACATGTCATCTATGGTTTGTTTCTCAAACGAGCACATTTTATCGCTCGGGGATTTATTTTATCCGCCATGGCATATATTGTTTTCGGCGACGCGATGATCTGGTCATTGATGGTCATCTTGGTCGTCTTGATGGGCACCGATCATCCGCCTACCGCCAACGATCGCATGCCGTTGGGACGCTTTCGCTTCATCCTGGGAGTCGCCTCCCTATCAATTCCTGTGCTCTGCTTTCCAATCAAGGGTTTGATTCCAGTCGGCTTCTAGCCGTTAAAAACCCAAATCTAATCGAACCTTTTTCTATTTGCTGGCAGCAACTCTGAGGAGCCCACCGATGACGGGACGCCCCACATTGGTCGCGCATCGCGGCTACCCAACAAACTATCCAGAAAACACGATGATCGGCTACCGTGCTGCGGTCGAGGCCGGCGCCACTTGGATTGAAACCGATATTCAAGTCACCCGCGATCAAGTTGTCGTGTTATACCATGATGCAACTCTGACGCGGATCTCAGGCGTTGACAGCTCCATCCTGGAGAAAACCTTCTCCGACTTAAAAAACATTCCGGCCTCCCATGAAAGTCGCTTTGGGCAAGAATTTTCCAACGAACCCATCGCGACACTCACCCAGTTGGTCGATTTCATCGGCCAACATCCTCAAATCCAAGCGATGATCGAGATTAAACAGGAGAGCATTGACGCTCACGGACTCGATCTGGTCCTCGATCTGACCTATCACGAACTGGCTTCTGTTCAATCTCAAGCTGTCGTGATTTCTAAGAACGTCGAAGCATTATCCAGATCGCGTGACGAACAAGAGTATCGAATTGGGTGGGTGCTGCCGGCCTGGACCCGCGAGAATCACCAACTTGCGAATCAACTGGCTCCGGAGTTCATGATCTGCAAGGCGGCCAGATTCCCCGACCAGGACGACCAGATCTGGACGGGAACCTGGCAGTGGATGATTTACAGCATTGATGAACCCGAGACGGCAGTTTTACAACCGGATCGAGGTATCCAAGTGGTCGAGACGAATCGGATCGGCGAGCTGCTCAAGGATAACCGTCTCCAATCGTAAATCCGACAACGAACCGTCAAACGCAGATCCCGCAAGATTTCCCAGCAGCGATAACGATCGATTGGTTAGACCGTCGACATCACAGACCAGAATCACGAGACGCCTTGCCTCTGGACCATTTCGATCGCTCCTGAGCTTTCGATTGGATCGGCTGTGATTGATGGATCGTTCGATGCGAGATCGCCTCGTCCACCTGTTCCTGCGGTTGGTTTTCGGAGGAATCCGTTTTGCCCCGGCGGCCTCCGAACACGCTACCCAAGCGACTGGCCAACAGAGAGGGCAGAAAGACCAAGTCACCAATCAGAGCCATACCTAACAGAGCTAACATCAGGGTGCCGAAACGCTGAGTCGGAGTGAATGTACTGAAGGCGAACACGGCCAAGCCGAAGCCGCCAATCAAGGTGGTTTGAGTCATCGCCAAACCGACTCGACGATAGGCCAACAAAATCGATTCATTGCGAGATCGACCTTCATCGAGCCCCCTTCGAAACCACGTCAGGAAGTGGATCGTATCGTCCACTGCAACACCCATTGCTACGCTGGCCGTCATCATACTGCCAATGTCGACTGCAATACCCAACCAACCCATCGCTCCAAATACGACAATCACAGGATAGACGTTGGGCATCATCGAAAGCGTTCCGGCTCGCACGCTACGCACGACAAACATCATCACAACGGCGATCATGCCGAACGCCCAACCTGTGCTTTCGATCAGGCTGACCAGCAACGTACGCTGTGCCTTGTAAACGACTGGTACAAGACCTGTGTAGACGGCTGCAATCGACTGTTCTCGTTCGTTTGCCGTGCCGATTCCCGCCTCATAAATATGACCGCTGGCGTCCACGAACGAACTAGCATGCTCTTTGAGTAGCTCGACGTCATAATTATTGTCGGCGTCAATCAGGATCACACAGTCTTTATCCGCCAACTCGGCCTCCCAGTCATCAGGAAGCTCGTAGCGTGGGTCATGCCAGCTACGGATATCAAGTCCGGCGTTGCGAAGCAGTCGCCCCAGCACCGAGGCAAATACTTTCGTCTGACTCACGCCCGCATCGGTCTGGCGAGTCGTCTTTGACGCATCGGATCCGTCTTGATGAGAAGACGACACTTGTCGCAGTTTTTTGGGATCGCCCCCAAACGGTGCGCCGACCAAGTAGACGTGCGAATTCCGAATCCCACCCAGCTTATTCTGTTCGCTCAGGGTTCGCAGAATTTGCTCTCGGTATTTGTAGGCCGACAAGACAGGTTCGATCGATTGCTTGAGATCATTAACGAAAACACCATAATCGGTGTCGTTCAATGCCCCCAATCGCAAACTGATCCGCCACAACTCCGCATCGTCGTCATTATCTAAACGCAGAAAATCCGTCGACAGAAACTCATCCCGATTGGATTCTAGCTGTTTGTTAAATCCACCACGAAATGCGATGTTGCGGAAACCGCCCCCGGACTTTGGCAACTCGGGAGCAAAGGTCGCAGCCAACATGGCTTGGCCCACTGCATTGTCCCCATGCTTACCCAGTCGTCGATCGAGCACCTCTTGGATGTAGGTCGTGATTTCCATCCGTTCCAAAAACGTCAAGGGAACGATATCGTCAATCGTGACTTCGCCGTCCTGTGGATCGGACTCTAAGGCGCTCCGCATCGCGGTGGGCTCAACCCGTACCACAACTTCCATCGGTACCAACTTACCGAGGTTTTGTTCGAGCCACTTGTAATCGCCGATAATCGTGGCGCCGCTGTCGAACATCTTGAGCAGCTGGACGTCCGTCTTGATTCTCGTCAAACCATAACCGATCACGACCATGCTGATCAGACAGCCGATCGCCACCGGAAGGTTATAGCGCACCACCAATTTACCGAACCTTAGCCAAAAGGCTTCGACGATCCGTTGAGTTGGCGTCATATGAGATTCGGAGCCTTGCAAAAACCGCCGCGGCGGCCACGTCTGCAAGGCAGCGGGAAGATATGTAAACAACAAAAACAGCGTCGCCATGACGCCGATCGCAGAAAACAAGCCAAATTTCCGAATCGGCAGGATATTACTCGCGTACAACGAAAGCAGACCCAATGACGTCGTCAAGGCAGCCAAAGTGCACGGTTTCCAACCAAGTTGAATCGCTCGATCCGCCGCTCGACGCAAGCCGACTTCACCCACCGACTCTCCGTAGTAATTGATGATGTGAACGGCTCCAGAGAGTCCCAACACATACACCAGAGAGGGCATCGACATCAGCACCGCATCAACGCTCGTTCCGCCCCAATAGACGAAGGAAAGGCTCGCCATCGCGCTGATTCCGCCCACAAAAAACACCATGGTGGTGATGTAGACACTTCGAAAGCTGAGCCAAGACAGACTGACTCCCACAAACACGGAAAGACCGATCAAACGAAACAGCGTTATCTGCCCCTCTTCGTCTATCGCTACGTTGTCGATCGGCGGACCGCCTAACTTGATAGTTGGCGGTGTGGGTGCCGGCGGTGCGGCAACCACCCAACTAATAGGTGGCGGCAACAATTGTGGATCTTGGGAAGGACTGATGCCCGACTCCTCCGCGATATCAAAGACCGCACCACGTTGCTTTCCTAAGATTCCTCGACCGAGTGCCGATCTTAGATTCTGTTTCGCGGTCTCGGTAAGCGTCGCAATCAAACACGTTTGCTGTCCATCCGGACCAAACAACGAACCCGTAAGCCGCTGAAGCGCTGCTTCTGGATCATCGCTGAGCGAACCGCCAGGTTTCGTTAAGTCGTGCAGCGCGCCAGGACCGGTCATCAATGTTTTGAATAACCGTGCGTTGAGACGTCGAGGGTCGGCGTAATACCAAGGCCCGTCTAATTCACCGAGTGACGTAATGTATTCACCCTGCAAGGGATCGCCAACCATCTTGGCGAGCGCCGTCTTAAAGGGCTGAATGACGTTCGATCTGCCATTCCATTGATAAAGATCGCCGTTGGGTAACAGGTAGTACCAATGGTCGTTCTTGCCTCGGATCCATTTTTCTTGCTTTCCACCCCAATTGAAATAGTCCTCGGGTTGGTAACGTAACCCGAGTCGATTTCCGATGAACTCAGCTTCCGGGGGCAAATCGCCGACACGCAACTGGCGAATGTACATCCCCGTGCGTTTGTCGATGAAATCTTGACGACGCAATTCGAACGGCCACGCTTCCGCATTACCCAGCTCCTCAGGCAACGACTTGTTTTCAACCGTCGCGATTTCGCGAAGCTGCTGAATCGAAGGTGGTACCTCCGGAAAAAACTTATCGACGAAGGTCTTAAAGTTTTCGTCTTTCCCGCTGCATTGCTCCCAACTGATGACGACAAACTGTTCGCCGATGAAGTGCTCGCGAAACCAATCCAGTTCTTTCGTCTCGGTAAAGTCCGATGGCAACCAATCCTTGACGTCGTTCTTCATGTTTTGCACCGCCATGCGCGCACCGCGCAACGCAAACGGGGCCAAGAAAAACACGGCCATCAAGATGATCAATGAATAGCGCGAAAAGAACGGTCTCTTCATACGGAAACTGCTCACAACTCAATCAAACCAGCGATCGGTTCACATTAAGCTGATTACAGTGTTGATCCTTCGTGGTCGTTCTCGAGATTTAGCGGCACAACCGGATACAATACAACCGGACGGCAGCATTGATGACTAGTTAAGTGTTAAGATAGTGAAGTTCCTGGCCTGCGTCTATGGCGCACGAAATCCGCTAGCAGCAATCGATGCTAAATTCGTTGACAAAGGTAGCGACTGTCAACTCAGAATAATTGTTTCGTTTTAGATACGGCCACCAAGTAAGTCGCTACGATGAGACAACAACTCACCCCAACCAACAAGAACCGCCCAGGCACCCAAGCCAGCCTGTCCCATCCATACGCTACTGCCGTCGCCTACCAAAGCGTTTCGAAGCCAACCGATAACCCGTGATACAGCACATCGCCGGTGACCTCAAAATTGGGCCATTCGGGTGCGAGACCCATATTTTCGGGAGCTGTCGCAAGACCGGTGATGTAGAGCGCGTCGTACCTGATGCGTCCGATCAGGTTCTTCCTGATCTGGTAGCTGGCAGCGAAGCCAACGTCGACCGCAACTGCCAAGTTGTTCTTGGATATTTCCTGCTCTCTGGAACTCGGCACGGATTCGTTAATCACGCTGAGGAAACTGTGACGATCCGCAAAGTTGTAGAGCCCACCAAACTTCGCTCGAAAGCCCCAACCCCAAGTTGTGTAGGCTTCCTGAATGTCAAAGCCAGCATGCATGCCGAACATTTCATTGCCCGTTCGCACGTTGAGAAAACCGGCATTCGCTGCCGTATCAAGGAATTCACTGTAGTACTTAAAATCTTCGTTCGCCGAAATGTATCGAGCACCCAGAATGAATGATTTCAAACTGCTGGCTGTAGCGTGCCGAACCCAACTGCCGTTTGGCTGCAGTGCAATGCGATCTCGCAAGGGCCGACCCATGATACGGTAGTTCGCCTCCAGCACATCCAAATCAGTCTTGTACTTTGTGGCATGTTCAAGGGCACCAGAAAAACCAGGAACGCGGTTGTTTCCAATGATTCCAAATCCATAAGTGTCAGTCTTAAAGGCACCAAGCGCGGTATCCAGATAGCCCGGTAATTCAACCGATCGAATCGCAGCAGAACTCTCGAACTCAAACAAACCCAAGAAGGTAAATTCAATGGAGTGATCTCGATTGGCAACATCTTGGCCGAGAAATCGGCCAAGCGTTAAGCGAACACCCGGTTCGTAAGTGTGATCTGTCGTCTTCGATGTGATCACCGGACGATTTGTCGAGAACGATGGTGAATCAAAGACAATATCCGATTGGTCCGAAGAGATTGGTACGTCTTCACCTTCGGTCCGCAAGAGTGCGACGAATTCCTGCTGACTGTACCAGTAACCACGCCGGTAGGTGTTATTTGTACTGTAGAACTCGACAGCATCCTGTTCCACATAAGTGGGGTCGAAGGTTGCATCGATCATTTCGTCGACGGTCGCCTTCGGTGGCCGCGTGGCCCCTGCTGATGCTCCGGGACGGATCGGTTCGGGAGCGATCACTTCGCCACCTACCTTCGGATCGGCAGCGGGCGGAGCCACCCGCGTGTTAGGCTTCACCGCATTCGGTGCGGCTGCCTCGTTGACAGCATCCGGCACTTGGGGTGGCAATTCCTGGAACTGAGCTTGCTGAATGGAACGATCAGTGCGAAAAGGATTTGGCCTTCCCGCATCACTGACGTCCGTTATTTCAGACACCCGTTCATCACCAGAAAATCGCACCTGTCCCCAAAGAGTCGGTGACATGACTGACAGCACTCCAATTGCCATCAGCCAGAACAGTAAGCGAGTGCCGTTTCGATTGACCGTACCTAGCACAGCTATATCCCCTCAATCCTTGCTTCTGCCCGCTGATCGCCGGTGGCTATCAGTCGAAACAGGTGAGTCGTTTCCTTCTTCCCTCTGCGTAATCGACTAATTGGCGGCCCAACGATAGGATTAATCGTTAAAATCCGCAAAGAAGATACGACCGTTCAACCAAGCTCATCCTTACCACCTAACGCGAACTACCCAAACTTACTAATACTGTCTCCGCACAGCCGCCAATTCAACTCGAAGTGACTCTGCGCGTCGCCTATACTGGCCCGAATGTTTTAAATAAGGATTTATGAAAATATGAGTACACCGCTCGAATCGCTAATCCAATCGGGAACCAAATTGTGGCTGGATTCCATCGACCCTGATCTCGTCCAAACCAATCGAGCATTGGGTGCGACGGGTGCAACTTCCAATCCAGTCATTGTCGCCGGACTGCTTAAGACGGGTCGCTTTGACGATGCGATAAATGGATTAATTCAGGAAGGGCTGAGCGACGAGCAGATCGCTTGGGAAATGACTGATCGGCTCGTTCGGCAAGCGCAGGAAGTTTTCCATGATGTCTGGGAGCAGAGCCAAGGCAACGACGGCTATGTCAGCTTTGAACTCGACCCACTGTTAGAAGATCCCGATTCGGGACCAGCGCATGCAGAGCGCGTCGCACGCTACATCGATTTGGCGAGTCGGTGGTCAGCCGGCCACGAAAATCGCATGATCAAGGTGCCTGCAACGCCAGCAGGAATCGAGGCCGTTGAAGAGATGGTCGCAGCCGGAGTCACCGTAAATGTCACGTTGATCTTTACGTCGCGACAATACAATCTGGCACGCGAAGCTGTCTGGCGGGGAGCTCAACGACGTTCATCGCTGGACCAGTTCAAAAGCGTCTACAGCATCTTTGTTTCCCGCGTCGACGTGTACACCCAGCAGCACGTTTCGGACCTTTCGTCGGAGACCCAGGGACTCGTCGGTATCGTGAATGCCAAACGCATCTGGGCTGAGAATCACGAATTCTGGGCGCAACACGCCACACGGTTGCAACAAGAGATGATCTTTGCCAGCACAGGGACCAAAGATCCTCAGGACGATCCGTGGAAATATGTCGCAGCATTCGCCGGCAGCGATATTGAGACCAACCCACCGGCTACGAATGATGCGGTCCAACAGAGCGACGTCAGCTTTTGTCGCCGCGTTGATCAATTGCCGCCGCAGGCCGTATTGGACGAGATTGACCAAAAGGTCGACACGCAGGAGCTTGAACGCACATTGATGGAAGAAGGTATCCAAAAATTTGCTGACCCTCAAAAAGCTCTTTTGGCGTTGATCGGCGAAAAACGCGCGGCACTGGCAAGCTGATTGAAACCAGCTCACGATCCAACTCGTCACCGGCTGTGGCGGCCGATTGGCAGGCTCGGCTGCCAATCGGGGCTCTTTCGAGACTCTCAACATCGCACCACACTGAGATCCCGACTGCCAGTGATATCTCGTCCGCCCTGATGAATTGGGCTGAGATCGGTTTGCACCAGCAGACTTCTCGTCAAAGGGGTCGGATTTTGCTAGGATCGAACTCTCGGAAGTAGATGCCTGAGCTGGAATCAACCTCGTCTTTCTTTGCGGCAATTTGCTGACAGACGGGTAAGAACGTGACAAAATAAGACCGGACGAGATCGCGGATTGGCGGCGAGCGAACCCCTGTCTCCTCATACCAACAAATCGGAAACTCGGTGCATTCATGACGCTCGATCAATATCAAATGTGTCCCTGCGGTAGTGGCAAGAAGGTCAAGTTTTGCTGCTCTCGTGACATCGTCAACGACTTGGACCGTCTGGATCAAATGATTCAGGGCGAGCAACGATTGGCGGCGATTGAAAAAATTGAGTCTTTGTTGGCCAAGCACCCGGACCGCGCTTCGCTCTTGATGGTCAGAGCTGAAGTTGAATTGGGACTGAAGGAATATGAAAAAGCTCGTGAGACCTCCAATCAGCTCCTGAAAATTGCTCCAACGAATCCGAGCGTATTGGCTTTGCCGGCAATCCTGGATATCGTCGAGGGTCGCAGCGTACTCCAAGCCGTGGAAGACTTGCAGACCGCTTTTTCGGCCGTGGAAAATGTTGTGACGGCTCGGATGTACGAAGCCGTCATGCTGGTCGCCATGACCTTGCTCAAAAGCGGTCTGCCAGTGGCGGCCAAAGGACACTTGCAGTTGGCTTTGGCATTAAGCGATGCAAAAGACGAACGATGCACGTCAGCGCTAATGCAATTGAATCATTCGCGTTCCATCCCGCTCTTATTACGCGAGCCATTGGATCTCGACACACCGCCTGAGAACGTGACGTGGCACATCGAGTTCACGTCGGCCATGCAGGACGTATTTCGAGGTCGATGGCAACAGGGAGCCGAAAAGCTAACCGAAATGTCGTTACGCATCCTCGATGCTCCGGCAATTCTCAAAAACTTGGCAGTCCTCTCAGCGTGGCTGGGACGCAACGAAGTCGCCGAAAAGGCATTTCGGTCCTACGCTCAAATTCGCGATCTGCCACTCGATGAACGCGTGCATGCGGAAGCAATCGCCCAGTTACTCGACCCCAATCTCGAACGTCAGATGGTACCGGTGGTGGGTATTGAGGTGGAAATCAACGATGCCGATCGACTGATGGAACAGTTGCTTTCGCATGAGCAACTCCGACAACTGCAAGTTGATCCTGATCGACCGGAAACGGGTGAACCCCCACCCCGTGCGATCTTTGAGCTCCTGGATCGAAAGATGCCAGAAAGCGGAAAAGATTTAGAACTTGAAGCAATCCCTCGTTCATTGGCGACGCTCGCGTTATTTGGCAAGCAGACAAATCGCGACGCGCGACTCGAATTGAATTTTGCCAAAACGGAGGAAGAAGTTAACCCGGTCGATGTAATCAAGAAAATCGGCGGCGACACGGTTGGGAATGTGATCGGAGAGGAACGGGTCATTTCCCAACTGCCACGCATCAGTGCAGCCGTATTTGGTACTTGGCGCATTCCAGAAGATGCGGAAGTCGATCGGCGTCGACAAATGGTAAATCAACTGCGCCGAGAGGCCCTGACAGATCGCTGGCCGGAAATGGAGTCTCCACTCTATGACGGGCTGACACCGAAAGCGGCGGCTCAGGACTCGAAGTACAAAGCGTCCGTATTGGGAGAAATTCTGGTCCTGGATATGGCCGCTCAGGAAGGAACCTGGGAGCTCGACCTGAACGAACTCCGCTCGAAACTCGAACTGCCTACCCGCGACCCGATCGAGTCGGGAAGTTTCGATGTGGATCGTCTACCGGTGCACGATTTTTCGAGGCTGGATCCACCCAATCTCTCTGATGATGAATTGCTAACCACCTATCGTCGCTCCTATTCGGTGATGGCCGTTCAACCATTGCGGGAAATGGCGCGTGAGGTAATTCAACGTCCAAGCTTGGATGAAAAAATCGACAAAGTGGAAGCCTACGATATTCTCTCGGACGTCGCCACCAACACCGACGAGGCACTGCAGTATCTCGAGCAGGCGCGCAAGTTAGCAACCGCTGATGGCGAATCACCCGCCCAATGGCTGATTGACGAATTGGAAATTCGTTTGCTACGAGGGGAAGTCGATCATTTCACTCAGTTGATGAAAGAAATTCAAACTCGTTACATGAAAGAGCCTGGAGTCGGCCCGGCTCTCCTCCAGGTTCTTTCGCGATACGGATTAGTCACACCCGACGGGCGGGTTTCGGTCCCTGGCAAGCGAGAAGCCGCAGCCGCAGCGGATCAAAAAGATGCCGATGCGTCCTCCGCAACCGGTGTTTGGACTCCCGCTGCCGAAGCACCCGCTGCCGAAGCTCCAGCCGGCGAACCCAAGCAAGAATCCAAGTTGTGGGTTCCAGGAATGGACTGACCCTACCACCCGCAGCGCCTGAAAATTCGATTCGACTCAGCTGATGAATGCCAATCTGGTCGATGTCAACATGATGACCCGCGCGATCGAGCTTGCCGCGCGGGGACAAGGCAGAGTCGAGCCGAACCCGATGGTTGGCTGTGTGATTGCCAGGGCAGATCAAATCATCGGAGAAGGTTGGCACAACGATTTTGGTGGCCCGCACGCTGAAGTCGCCGCCATTCAAAGTGCCAAGCAAGATCTGCAACTTAGTACTATCTATGTCACACTCGAGCCGTGTTGCCACCACGGCAAGACTCCCCCCTGCTCCGAAGCCATTCGTAAAGCTGGCATTTCCCGAGTCGTCGTGGCACAACAAGATCCCTTTCCGCAGGTCGCGGGAAAAGGCATCGCGGAGTTGCGAAATGCAGGGCTTCAGGTCGACCTGGGAGTCTGTGAGTCCGAAGCCGAACTACTGATCGCTCCGTTTCGCAAACGAATCGTCACGGGACGTCCCTGGGTGATTGCCAAATGGGCAATGACACTCGACGGAAAAATCGCCACACATACTGGCAACAGCCAGTGGATCTCTTCCGAAGCTTCGCGTCAGATCGTGCATTGTTTACGAGCAAGAGTCGATGCCATCCTGGTCGGCAGCGGAACGGCCGCCAAGGATAACCCGCAACTGACCGCTCGACCGGCCGGCGTTCGCCAAGCCGCCCGCGTGGTGGTGGATTCAAACGCCACACTGGCTTTGAGTAGCCAACTGGTCAAAACCGCGCGCGAAACACCCGTGCTGGTGGCTGTCAAAACAGGCGGCGATCCGCAGCGCCAACAAGCTCTGGAAGCTGCTGGTTGCCAACTTGTCCAATGCGATGGTGACGATCACCTGCAACGACTGGACTCGTTGTTGCGACAACTTTCCGGGCGATCGATGACCAATCTTTTGGTCGAAGGTGGCGGTGGATTGCTGGGAAATCTGTTGCAGATCCACCAGATCGACGAAGTCCACGCTTTCATCGCACCCAAGCTTGCTGGTGGCCAGACAGCCATTTCACCGATTGGAGGTGCCGGATTCGACACGATGGACCAAGCGATTGAGCTCAAGTCGCCTCAAACCCAATTCGTGGGACCCGACCTTTACATCCACGGTCATCTGGCCGCTCCCAAGCCGAATCCCCTCGAAGACTGACCGCCGCCTCTCGTTCACGCAAAGTGCAAAAGTGAGCAGTGCGTTCAAACGATAACGTGAGTCACCGAGGATGTCAGTACGGCTTTAGACAAGCACATCATCGACGACCCGCCCGTGCACATCGGTAAGGCGAAAGTCGCGACCCTGAAATCGATAGGTCAGCCGTTCATGATCGATTCCGAGTGTGTGCAAGATGGTGGCATTGAGATCGTGAATGTGTACGGGATTCTCGACGATGTTGTAGCTAAAATCGTCGGTCAGGCCGTAACTGATCCCGGGCTTCACGCCGCCACCGGCCATCAACGTGGTGAAACAGCGAGGATGATGATCCCGACCATAGTTCGCACGAGTCAGTTTCCCTTGGCAATAAATCGTTCTGCCGAATTCGCCGCCCCAAACCACAAGCGTATCTTCCAACAAGCCTTTCATTTTCAGATCCTTGATCAGGGCTGCCGTGGGTTGATCAACGTCGCGACACTGTAGCGGCAGATCGCGGGGCAAATCTCCATGCTGGTCCCAGCCTCGGATGAAAACCTGAATAAACTTCACGTTTCGTTCTGCCAACCGGCGTGCAAGCAAACAGTTGGCTGCAAATGTGCCCGGTTGTAGGACCTCTTTGCCGTACATGTCCAACACATGTTGCGGTTCATCGGACAAATCAGTCAGGTCGGGAACCGACGTCTGCATCCGATAGGCCATTTCGTACTGCGCGATCCTTGTTTCAATCTCGGGATCACCGATGCGATCGTAAGTCTGACGGTTCAATTGTCGCAAGCCATCCAACATCTCGCGGCGCGTCGATGAGTCAATTCCCGCTGGATTGGAAAGGTACAAGACCGGGTCGCCTTCCGACCGTAAGCTGACTCCAGCATGCTTTGCCGGCAGAAATCCTGCCCCCCACAGTCGTTCGTACAATGCCTGCGCATCCCGCTTGGCATTCCAACTCGAATGGAGCACCATAAAACATGGTAGCTCTTGATTCTCCGATCCAAGACCATACGACAACCAGGCACCCATACTCGGACGACCGGGTATCTGGGCGCCGGTTTGGATGTAAGTGATTGCCGGATCATGATTGATCGCTTCCGTGTGCACAGACTTGATCACTGCCAATTCGTCCACCACGGACGACATATGCGGCAGCAGCTCACTCATCCACGTGCCCGCCTGACCGTGCTGAGCGAATTTATATTTGCTGGGTGCGATCGGAAATCGCTTCTGTCGCGAGGTCATCGTGGTCAGCCGTTGGCCATCAATGATCGAATCAGGAAGATCTTGATCGAACAGGTCGACCATCTTGGGTTTATGATCGAATAGATCCAGCTGAGAAGGCGCACCGGACATGAAGAGATAAATCACACGCTTTGCTTTGGGCAGATGATGTGGTTTTCCCAAGACGCCTGGATCGGCATTCGTTGGATTGGCAAACAGTTGGGGATTGAGCAACGATCCCAGCGCCGCAACGCCAATCCCGCCCGCTGTACGCCCGAAAAAATGGCGACGTGTCATTTTCAATGCGTGTTCGTCGTATCGATTCATCAACGGAACTCTCATACGGGCACTGGACAAACTACTTGGTGATCGTCTCGTCTAAATTCAACAAGGTGCTGGCAATCAGCGTCCAGGCGGCCAGCTCGTTGACCGCGATCGCCTTGTCATAGTTGGATGCTCCCACAGAGACTAGCTGCTTGGCGGCCTCCGGATCTTGTTCATACTTTTCACGATATCTCACGAGCATCTGCTGCAACACCTGCACCTCGTCCGCCGCGGGCGGCCTCGACGCCACGAGCAGCAGTCCATAACGTATCCGTTCCACGTCGGACCCCGCCACCGTGATCATCCGACCCGCGAGTTCACGCGCAGCTTCGACGTACTGCGGATCGTTCATCAACACGAGTGCGGCAGCAGGTGTATTCGTGCGAGGACGGCGTACCGTGCACACCTCGCGCGAAGGTGCATCGAAAATCTGCATACCGGGCGGCGGAGAAGTACGCTTCCAAAACGAATAGAGGCTGCGGCGATAGAGCGAAGCTCCTTCACTCGCTTTAAATTGAGCCGTATTACTCGAGGTATAACCCACTGCCTTCCAAAGTCCGAGAGGCTGATACGGTTTGACGCTCTTTCCACCGGTCTGCTCAACTAACAAACCGCTGATTGCCAGCGCGTTGTCGCGAATCATTTCTGCATCCATCCGAAATCGTGGGCCTCGAGCCAGCAGACGATTTTCTGGATCTCGCCGATAAGCGGCTGAGGAGGCGATCGATGCTTGTCGATACGTGGCGGAATTCACGATCTGGCGGTGCATGGCCTTGACGTCCCATCCCGAATCAACCAACTCCACGGCCAACCAGTCCAACAATTCAGGATGTGACGGCCATTGTCCTTGGGAGCCAAAATCCTCCGTCGTCTTCACCAAGCCGATGCCAAAATGTTGCTGCCAAATCCGGTTCACCGTAACCCGAGCGGTGAGCGGATGGGTGGGTGACGTCAGCCAGCGAGCCAACCCAAGTCGATTCGACCGCATGGCAGCCGACATCGCCGGCAAAATGGCTGGCACCCCCGGTCCAACAGATTCCCCTGGCTGATCATACTGCCCGCGAATCAACAGATGCGCCGCACGCGGCTTGCTCATCTCTTGCATCACAAGCGTGCTGGCAAATGAACTTTCGATCCGACGTATCTGATCGGCCTGTTGTCGTTCCCCATCAGCTAATTCGCGGTAATTTGCCTCGCGTCGCTTGAGGAAACGATCCAACAATTGCTGCCGCTCCGATGAACTCCAGTCGCTCTCGGTTTCAGCAAGAAGCTCCACCAGCGGATTTGCTCCGACTAAAGCCTCTATCTCCGAGTCCGTAAGCACTCGCGGATAAATCCGAACCTCGTCGACGATACCTTGAAAGGGAGCCGAGGGTGTTCGACGACCAATCTTCAAGGTCGCATCCGTCGAAATCGAACCTCGCAAGCGATCGTGGGTCACCTGCAATTCCTCTTCCTGACCATCCACATAAACGTGGACTCCGGCAGCCGTTCCCGAACCGTCGTAGGTCACGAACACATGCTGCCAGGACGAGAGCGTGAGTTTGCGCTTGGTGTTAACGCGAATCGCATCTTTTTCCCAATGATGGATCAAATGAACAAAGACTTGGTTGTTGCCAAGATAAATGTCGTAGCCTTGAAACGCCTTGTCATCCGCCATTCGAGAAAGTAGCGTCAACGCGCCCTTGCCAGTCGGATAGATCCATGCTCCGCCGGAAAACGCATCTCCCTTGTCAAAGGCGGCCACATCGCCCAGGTCAACATGTGTGTTGCCGTCAAATCGCAACCCCGAATTCTGCTTGCCAGCATCCCAGATTACCGTACCGACAATCTGGCCTGAACGGTCTTGACCAAGGTCGACGCGATCGCCCTCGTTTTCATCGAAAGTAGCCCGTACGATCGCACCCTCGGGGAGCGATGGCATCTCCGCAGATTTCCGGTATTCATCCGCCCAGGCCGCCAGATGTTTGTCTGACTCGTCCCGCAGCTTTTTAAGTTCCCCGCGCGTTTCGTTGCGGAGTTGCTCAAGTCGCTTCAACTTTACTCGTTGCGTAATCGATGCAGTCTTAACCGATGGCGGCGGTAAAAGAGCATTTCCATCCATCGCGCGCTCGGTCTGACTAAAGAAAAAAGCGAACAGCTGATAAAATTCTCGCTGAGTCAATGGATCGAATTTGTGATCGTGGCACGCCGCACACCCTGCGGTGAGCCCCATCCATACCGTGGCCGTCGTTTCCACACGATCGGTGGCGTAACGCACCAGGTATTCCTGATCAATCGATCCGCCCTCGCTGGTTGATACATTGCAACGGTTGAAACCGGTTGCCACGCGTTGAGCCAAAGTCGCATCCGGCAGCAAATCCCCCGCCAATTGTTCAACCGTGAATTGATCAAAACTCATGTTCTGGTTGAACGCATCAATCACCCAATCACGATAGGGCCAAATCGAACGTTCATTGTCGAGGTGCAATCCATGGGTATCCCCGTATCTCGCAGCATCCATCCAATATCGCGCCTGGTGTTCGCCATATCGGGGCGAGTCCAGCAAACGATCAACTAGTCTTTCGTAAGCATCAGGCGCCGAATTCTGCAGAAACGTGTTGACTTCACTTGGGGTCGGCGGGAGGCCCGTTAGGTCAAATGTCAGCCGCCGAATCAACGCCCGTTGATCCGCTTCCCTACTTGGCGACTCGCCAGCCGATTCGATTTGCGCCAGCACGTAGCTATCAATCGGGTTGCGAGTCCATTCCGAGCGACCGATATCTGGCAGTGGGGGTCGCACGGGGGCAACGAATGACCAATGCTCTTCCCAAGTTGCACCCGATTCGATCCAACGATGCAAAAGCTCAATTTGCGCCCTTGTCAAAACCTTGCCCGAATCGGGCGGGGGCATCTGCTGGTCGGTATCCCCGGTCGTGATTCGCGCCAGTAACTTACTCGCTGCCCTATCGCCCGCGACGATGCCTCGACCACCTCCTTCGAGTTCGCCAAAAGCCACCGCTTTCACGTCCAAACGATAATTCGCCTGCCGTTCACTCTCGTCCGGGCCATGACAGCGAAAACAGTTGTCAGAAAGAATTGGACGAATGTCTCGATTGAAGTCGATCTCACCGGCCGTCGCGGCCGCAACAGCCAACCCAAAAACAGGAAGTGAAAACGCGATGTAGAATGTCCGCATGACCATCGCCGCAAAGGGAGGAGTTAAAGATCGGGAACGTCACGGTGCTGACGATATCCAGGTACTCTCTATTCTAGTCGACAAGGCGAAGTTGAACGAACAGATGTTGCCTGGAAAGGGTCACTGAGAATAACTTTCCCTCCGATTGCAACCAAAATAACAGCCAGTCGTCGTGGCAGCCTCCGTCCAACCAACCACCAAGATTACCCCTGCTTCCAGCGCTTAACCGGCGCCTCCAGCCTGTTTTTCACGCCTCGGTGCGTTATTTCGCTACTGGCACGCCATCTGCATCAGTCAAATTGTCGAGCAACGATCCGGTCAACCGTCCCAAGGAGGATTCGCGATGAAACGGAGTAATTTTCGGCTGGCCATTACCCTGCTAGCAGGAATCACCTTAGCAATTTTGATTCTCGAAGAGGGACAAATGGGCCCGATTAGCGATCGATATGATGACACCCGGAATCAGCTGCTTTCGGCGATTGATCACTGGCTTCACTAATAAATCTTGAGCGACTTGGCCGATACCCTATACTAAACAAATGTTTAGTAGTCTGGGCGGAAGATTGCACGGCCGTGGCCAAGAATCGATGCCCGCCCTCCATTTTTCACGAGGCATACATGGACGTTGGCGCCTTCCTGCAATCGATCGAGCATCACCAGCAATACGCCGGTCAAATTAGTCATGTGCAACAAATCTCTGAACGCGGGGGTCAATTTGCTGAACCTCGCCAGCCGCTGCACCCAGCACTTGCCGATTTATTGCGCAAGCAGGGAGTGGGACAACTCTACGAGCATCAAGTATCGGCTCTGGAAACAGCCCGAGCAGGGCAGGATCTTGTGGTGGTGACGGGCACCGCCAGTGGAAAAACCCTTTGCTACAATCTGCCGATCCTGGAAGCGTGTCTGCACGATCCAAAATCTCGGGCCCTCTACCTGTTTCCGACCAAGGCTCTTGCGCAGGATCAGCTGAAAGGTCAACTTGAACTGCTCGCCGGCAACGAACAGGTCTCCAACGCGATCAAGCCGGGCGTCTTCGATGGTGATACCCCGACAGCTCAACGAAGACGCATCAAAGCCGAGTCGAACTTGGTCCTCTCAAACCCGGACATGCTGCACGCGTCGATCCTTCCCTACCACCCCAAGTGGAATCGTTTTTTCGGTCAACTCAAGTATGTAGTCCTTGATGAGGTGCACACCTATCGCGGCATTTTGGGTGCCCACGTTGCCTGCGTCCTGCGTCGTCTGATGCGTGTCTGCGAACATTACGGCAGCCGGCCAGTCGTTTTGGCTGCGAGTGCCACGATCGCTAATCCGGGTGAATTGACGTCACGATTAATTGGTCGTGACGTCCAAGTCATCGACAATGACGGATCCCCACGCGGTCGCAAATATTTCGTCCTGTGGAATCCGTCCCCCCTTGGACGTGATCAACTGGCAAGGCGCAGCGCGACCGACGACGCGGTGTGGCTCATGGTAGAAGCGATGCGAGCAGGCGGGCAAGCACTGACCTTTACCCGCACCCGACAGGCCGCCGAATTAGTCAATCGCTACGCTCAGGATTCGCTACGCGATCAGAAATCGGACTTGGCGAATCGGGTTCGAGCCTATCGCGGCGGTTACCTGCCCAAAGAACGTCGACAGATCGAGCAGGATCTTTTTCAAGGTGAATTGCGTGGTGTTTCGGCGACTAACGCATTGGAACTTGGTGTCGACATCGGATCGTTGGACGTGGCTTTGTTGGTCAATTACCCGGGCACGATTGCGAGCACATGGCAGCAAGCGGGACGTAGCGGGCGACGACACGATGAAAGTCTGGCAGTTTTGTTGGCAGGCAATGACCCGGTCGACCAATATTTATTGCGACACCCCACCTACTTTTTTGAGCAATCACCGGAGCACGCCGTGGTTGATCCGGAAAACAGTTATGTCTTGGCCAATCATCTGAAAGCTGCCGCCTTTGAACTACCACTGGAAGAAAGCTGCGCGCAGCGCTTCGGCGAAGCTGCGCCGGTCATTGCAGAAATACTTTGCCAATCACACGAACTGTCTCAGGTCGCCGGAAAGAGCTACTTCGCCGGTGGCCAAAATCCGGCCCATCAGATCAGCTTGCGTCATATGAGTGATGAAACATTCAGTATCATCCTCCGACGTCCCAAATCGAATCCGCGTCAAGTCGGACTGACCATGCACGACAGTCAACGTCAACTCGACGGACCTCGTGACTTAGGCCCCGGTCGTGACGAATTAGACCACGCTAACGAAGTGATCGCGAATGTTGACGCGATCAGTGCGCCAGAACTGATCTACCCTCAAGCTGTCTATCTTCACAATGGTGAAACCTATTTCATTCGCGAGCTCGATTTGGAAGGCAAAGTTGCCTATGCAGAGCGTCATGAAATGGACTACTACACACAAGCGGTGCTCGAAAGCAACGTATTGATCACCGAACAACGCACGATCAACGAGAGCTTACCGACCGCCACACTTGCTTATGGAAATGTTGATGTCAGTTGGAAAACGGTGGCGTTCAAAAAGATCAAGTTTTCAACTCGCGAAAATGTCGGCTTCGGATCGGTCGACATTCCAGCCCAGAATCTACCCACGACCGCATTATGGCTTGTTCCCGACGATCAGATTCGACTCCAACTCAAGTCAGAGCGTTTACGTACCAGCGAAGGATTATGCGGCATGCGCAATCTCGCCGTGGAAGCGCTGCCTATGATCGCCATGTGTGATAGTCGTGACATTAGCGGCGTAGTGGACAGCAAAAACCTCGGCAAGAGCAGTTTAATTCTCTATGACCGGTATCCAGGTGGACTGGGCTACAGCGAAAAAGGATTTCATCAGATTCACGCATTACTTGAACTTTGCCATGAAATGGTAGCCGAATGTGAGTGTGAAGAAGGCTGTCCAAGCTGTGTTGGCTTACCAAATCTGCGACCCGCGATTCACAGCGATCCCGATCTTGTGCGCGGATATCCAATGCCCAACAAACTGGCAACCACGCGCTTACTACAACTCATCCTGACACGCGAAGGCGGCTTGAACACGCAGCAACCCGTCGATCTTTCAACCGAAATGGCCGACTCGAAAACTTAAGCTGCAATCTGACAGACGACGGACTGCACTCGAATCACACCTCACCAGTGAATCATGCTCTCAGACGACGTACGAGCTCGACTCGAAAAACTGAACCGCACCAGCTTACCGGATCAAGCTCCGCACTCTGTCGAATCTGAGGTGCAGGGTGTCGAATCTGAACTGGGGTCGCCACCAAAGGGCCAACGGGTCAATACCCCGTGGGGCCCTCATTGGTTGATTCAACAACCGTTGCAACAACTTTGGCCCCAGGGTCCCGAGCTCATTGCGGGAACACTGGCGACTGAAACTCCATCGATTCAAGGAGAACACGACGAGCTCGACCGTTTGCAACACGCTTTTCCTCATCATACGATCCTGTTGGATCTCGAAACATGTGGCTTCGCCGGATCGATCATTTTCCTGGCCGGCGTGATGCACCCACAAAACGGTGAACTCGTGCTCTCTCAACTCTGGGCACGGGACTACTCTGAAGAAAAAGCGCTGTTGCACAGCCTTTGGACGCTTGTTCATCGCGCACAACTGTTGATCACATTCAACGGTAAAAGCTTCGATTGGCCGCAAGTCCAAGACCGCAGCACGTTACATCACTTAGGCCAAAAAATCGACGGCCTTGCCCCGAGCCATTCGCCACCTGGATATCCCGGCTCACCCCTCGAGCCAATCTACCTCAGCCCCAATTCGAATCGCCCGATCATCCCCCATTTTGATCTCCTCCATCACGCCCGCCGCCGGTGGAAATCGCAACTGCCAAATTGCAAATTGCAGACGCTTGAACGCTATATTTGTGGTCGCAAGCGGGTTGACGATATTCCAGGCCGAGACATACCGCAGGCCTACCACGATTATGTTCGAACGGGACGCGACCATCAGACCAAATCGATTCTGCATCACAATGCACTCGATCTCGTCACGTTGCTCCAATTGTCGCTTACTTTCATCGGCCAGCAACTCCAGGCTGTGTCTTCAAGAGCTGCGTCCTGAGAAGGGCTGCGTCACAGGGCTGCGTCACAGGGCTGTGCGACCACGGCCTTGATAAACCGCCTTTTCTGTCACGACTTTGTCCATGTAGACGTCATGCGGCCCCACAACAAGGTTTTCGAACAACTGGCTTTCGTAACAGAGTGCCACCAGAGGACAGTCATCGCGCACCTGCGTCAGCAGGCGATCGTAATATCCTTGCCCATTTCCCATGCGACCTCCATCACGACCGAAGCCCACACCGGGAACCATCACCAGATCAAGCCGCTTTGGATCGATCTCCTTGCCCTTTTCGCCCCATCGGTCTCGTGGAGGTTCGAGTATCTTCCACTTACCGACCACGAGTTCATCCATGCTCTCCAACAACCAGAGCCCCAACTTATTCGCACCTTGGTCGTCAACCGTACAATAGGGAACGACGACACGTTGGCTGCTTTCAAGGGCCGCTGGCAAAGCGTGCCGAGTGCGCAATTCGGAGCGACAGTCCAAATACCACATCACGGTATTTGCAGCATGATACTCCGCTAAATCGACGAACTGACGAATCGCCAATTCGCTGATCTGATCCTTATTTTCCTGTGCGTTACGTGCGTCATACGCCTGTCGGCGTAGCCGATTCTTCTGGTCGGTCAATTCTGAGATAGTAGTCATCACTTCAGAATGACGAATCGCCCGGCAAATCGTCAAGGAGGGGGAGCTCAACTGACCGGTTTCAACCACCTTTTTCACGATTCCTGAACTGATTTCAAAATCCAACGATGAATCGGTGACTTGATCTTGGGCGTTTGGCCTCTCGCGACTATGATTCGCCTCGCCGTTTTCTCCCACTGACGAGGTAATTCTGATGCAAATCTCGTACGCCGACCCCCATCACCCTCGATTCTTGATCACTCGATTAAGTGCTGTCGGTGACTGCATCCACTCTATGCCGATTATCGGCGCATTGCGGCGGCAGTTTCCCGGGGCGTTCATCGCCTGGGCGACACAAGGTTTGCCAGCAACCCTCCTCCGAGATTATCCCGACTTGGACCGCGTCATTACGGTCGACCGAAACTGGCTCAAATCATTCCATCAAATTAAAAACATGCGGCGAACGCTGCATGAGTTGCAATTTGATGTGTCAATCGATCCACAATCGCTTACGAAAAGTGCCATGCTCGGCTGGCTCAGCGGAGCCCGTTGTCGAATCGGCTTCGATCGCCCGCAGGGGCGTGAGCTGAGCCTGCTCTTGAACAACGTTCGGTTTGCCAGCACGTTGCCCCATGTTGTCGACAAATACCTGGAGTTATTGAGACCCTTGGGGATCGAGCAACCTTCATCCCCAAAATTCGAGATGGCTGAATGGCAGCACGAAAAGGTCGATCAGTTCCTGCACGACACCCATCTGAGCGGTGAGTTTGCAGTCATCAATCCTGGAGCAGGCTGGGACTCTAAACTGTGGCCCGCGAAGCGTTTTGGACTCGTCGCTAAGCATTTAGGACGCGTTCATCGTCTACCTTCGGTGATCGTGTGGGCAGGTGATCGAGAACAAATTTTGGCCCGAGAAATCGCTGAACACTCCGGCGGGCATGGGTTGATCGCTCCGTCCACAACGCTTCCCGAATTGACCACGCTGATGCGTTATTCAAAACTCTGCGTCGCCGCAGATACGGGGCCACTCCATCTGGCCGCAGCCGTCGACACGCGTTGTGTCGGACTCTACGGCCCAACGCTGCCAAGTGAATGTGGACCTTATGGACCTCAGCATGTAAGCGTGCAGACCTGCTACCAGGACGGAAATGGGCGCCAGCGCCGCGGAGCCGACAACGAAGCAATGTGCGCCATTCGTGTGTCACAAGTTACTGACGCCTGCGATCGGCTCCTGGTGAAATCTCAAGCCGCCTAGCTCGAACGGAATGCTTCCCGCTCGAGCTCACCAATCTGAAGAATCAACCGGCACGCTTGTACAACTGCGGGTTCAACGTGGGATCATTGTACATTTTGAATTGTCGATAAGTGTTGTGACGCTTCTTACCTGCTTGGATGTCGTTCAACAATTCCTGAAGGGAATTCGACAGGTCGTGATGCTGCAGCAAACACTTGGCAATCTTTTGTTCGACCGAATCGATGTGCGATTGATCGACATCCGTGCGCTCAAGTTGCTCACGTAAGTGATAAACGCGTAACGATTGAATCGATAAGCGATCAATGACGCTGCCTGGTGTCTCGGTATTCAGTGGAGCCGAAACGGCTGGGGCAATTCGTGATTCGGCCAAATAACCGGTCAACCAGTCGTCAATTTTTTCGATCCAGTCGTTGCGCTGCTGGTTGTAACCATCAATGGCACGCTTCACTTCCGCAATTCGCTTGTCGGATACATCCTGGCTTCTCGCGATATCTTCCTCGTGCCAAAGCAGGAAATTGAAACTGTGTTGCTTGCAGATGATCGACCAAACACCATCGTACGAGTTCTCAATCGACTCGTGATGCCATCGTTCGACCGTTTCGGCATGCAATTTGTTAACCCGTTTCACATCAAGCATATCTAAATCCACCTTTCACCGTGCACTGCAAACACAACCCGATCTGGGGCGACGATTGTAGAGACAAGCCTTCCTCGGAGACAAGTGAATCTGGGCAAGCCTGAGGCAGACATCTGACTCCGTTAGCTCCCTCTTTCCCCACGGCCACCATGACCCACCCGCACACCACGACCAAGATTCGTTTCCGTCCGAGGCTGGCTTTCGATGAACATTTCACGGTCAAAAAACAAACACTGGCAATGTTTTGCACGACAGGCTTACTGAATCGATAGTGCTAGCTTGACGCTTTGTCGCTCCTTCAATGGCCTTGAGCGATTCCTCTCCAACGCGCGACAGAGTTTGGTATTCCGGGAACAATCCCGCTGCGTCCGGAGCCAGTTGGATCGCGTGTCGTTAGCACTCCCACTGGAATTCCTCAGCAACAACCGATGACAATAACCAGCAACCGAGTATTTCCTCTTCGTCCCTCGATGCATCGGCCGAATGGGGAAGTCGACTGGCGATCAATCGGCGGTCGATTTCCCAGGTGTCGCCCAACACGGTCTGTCAACAAATGTCGGACGTCGATGGCAACAGTTTGCCGTTTACCCACGCGTTTTGCCGGGGGGCTATAATGGGGGCTCGGTCTCACTCACCCAACGTGACTTTTCCCCATGCCGAAGCATCCCCACGACCTCGATCAAGACAATATCGAGCAAAACTCGACGACTGGCGCGATTTCAGGTCGGATCGCCCTTTGCTGTTTCATTTTGCTCGCGCTGCCCTTGATCCTCTATTGCGTTTGGAGCATCCCGCATGACTCATCCGTCGCGGTTGGAATCGATGAGGCGGCTGAAGCAGTCGCTACCCCGGTGGTGAGCGCGTCTCCCACGGTTGATGAAGGTCGTCCCGTGGAGAAGACGCGAACTGACCCGGTCAGCGTTCGGGCGCCGGGATCCACCCAGGAATCTTACGTGGCGCCGCTAGCCGATGCCTATCGCCGACTTGACCCGACGGCCGATGGTTGGCAGACGGAGGCCTTGCATGAATCCGCTGGCAAGCAATTAAAACAATTGACTCGATTGTTTGAGCAGGACCTGGACAACTCAATTCTAAAACGACTCGTGGATGACAAATTCGTTTGCTCGGCATTACATAGCGACTCGCTGCGGGAAGTTTTCCAAGACAACACGCTGCGCGTACAGCGTGGGGACCCACTCGACAAGTTAAGTTCTGCGGCGGGCACATTTCGTGGGCGCGAGGGACTGCGTGAAGCAGTCGACGGACTCCGACAGTTATATACAGGCGGCAAGATTGAACGGATCAAGTTAAAACCGTTTCGGATTACATCGGACGGCAATCTGGCAACCACAACCGTTGATTTTCAATCCGTTGGCGCAACCGCCGAAGGCCGATTACAAATCAACGCCAAATGGAAACTTGATTGGTCAACGGAAGGCGATGATCTCCCAAGACTGCTCACGATCAGACTCGAAGAATACGAAACGGTCCTGCACCAGGGTCAGGGAAAACGGATGTTTTCGGATTGCACTGCCGCGGTACTCGGCGACACGGTCGCGTATGAGCAGCATTTCCTGAGATCGACCGACTACTGGCGGAGTCGACTTTCTCGAAATCTCGGACTCGACGTCGTCGCAAATCACGGCATCGCCATTGGCGACGTGAATGGTGATCAGCTAGAAGATCTATACGTTTGCCAACAAGGTGGTCTGCCGAACCGATTGTTTATTCAAAACAGCGACGGCACGCTGCGGGACGTAAGCGGCGAGAGCGGAACCGATTGGCTGGATTATTGTGCAAGTGCGTTGTTGGTCGACTTTGATAATGACGGAGACCGCGACCTGATCGTTGCCCAGGAATGGCGAATCCTGTTCATGTCAAACGACGGCAGCGGTCAGTTTCAACTAGAATTCGGCACCAGCAACGAAGCCCAATCGTTCTCACTTTCGGCAGCCGACTTCGATCTGGACGGTGACCTCGACATCTACATTTGCGGCTATAACCCCACCACATCGACACTGCGGCGTGGTGTAATGGGCGAACCCATGCCGTACCACGATGCAAACAACGGGGGCCAAAACATTCTGCTACGCAACGATGGCAACTGGTTTTTCACGGACGTGACCTCAGACGTTGGCCTCCACCAAAACAATACCCGATTCAGTTTCGCTGCTGCCTGGGAAGACTACGACAATGATGGTGATCCTGACCTTTACGTAGCGAACGATTACGGCCGAAACAACTTCTATCAAAACGACCAAGGCAAGTTCGTCGACGCAGCGTCCGATCTGGACGTGGAAGACATGTCCGCCGGCATGTCAGCGAGTTGGGCTGACGTCAATCGCGACGGTCGGATGGATCTCTATGTTTCCAACATGTTCTCCGCCGCCGGAAACCGCATTACCTATCAGCGGCAATTTAAAACCGGAGCGAACCCCAACGTACGCGAGCAATTCCAACGGCATGCGCGTGGCAATACCTTATTTCTCAACCAGCCGAATGGTTTCCAAGACGTGAGCGAACAGGCAGCGGTCACCATGGGGCGTTGGGCATGGGGATCGCGATTTGCGGACCTCAACGGAGACGGCTGGGAGGACTTGATCGTGGCGAACGGTTTTATTAGCACCGAAGACACGGGGGATTTGTGAAGTGTCTATTGGCGACAGGTCGTGTCGCAATCTCCGATCGATGATTTCTCGGAACGAGCGATGATGCGCTATCGTCAGGGTTGGAAAGCGTTGAATCGACTGCTCCATGAGAATCGTTCGTTCAGCGGTCATGAGCGAAATTGTGCTTTTCTGAATACCCGGGGTGAGAACGACGAACTCCGATTTGCCGATGTCTCGGCGGCCAGCGGTTTGGACTTTGCCGATGATGGTCGAGCACTGGCGCTTACCGACTGGGATTTTGACGGCGACCTTGACATCTGGGTCACCAATCGCACAGCACCCAGAATTCGACTGTTGAAAAATAACAGCTCCCGCGAAAACAACTTTCTTGCGATTAAACTGCAGGGCGATGGTCAGCAGACCAATCGTGACGCGGTTGGTGCACGAGTCGAGGTTGTGCTAACTGGCGACAACCCTCTACCCTTGATAAAGACTCTCTCGGCAGGTGACGGCTTCTTGTCGCAGTCCAGTAGCTGGCTGCATTTTGGACTTGGCGACGCAAGCAAGATTCGACATGTCATCGTTCGTTGGCCTGGCGGCACACACCAACAATACGACAACCTGGAAATCAATCAACGCTACATTCTAGATCAGAAAAATGGGCAAGCGACTCCTTGGCAGGCTCCCACGGATCGAAAACAACTCGTCGCTTCCGCCCAAGTACCCCTTCAATCAAATTCTGTAGCGAGAACCGTGCTGCCGGCGAGACGTCTACTACCCACGTTGCGAACTGCTGAAAATGAGGAACCACTCAACTCGACCATCTCTCGCCCCACGCTTATTTCGATTTGGTCGGCTACTTGCAGCTCATGTGTCGAGGAATTGGCAGAGTATACGCGGCACGCAGAGCGTTTGCGGCAAGCCGGCCTGGACGTGATCGCCGTCAATCTCGACAACCTGGAAGACGATTCAGAAGCTGCACAACGTATTTTGAAGACGATCGGTTTTCCTTTTACCACAACATCGGGAAGTATCGAATTAGTGCGCAGCCTTGACGTACTCAAACGCGCCATTTTTGATCGATGGCAACCGCTAACCGTGCCTGCCAGTTTTCTTGTTGACGAAAAGGGTTTCGTTGGTGTCTTGTATCAGGGACCCGTTCAAATCAATCAATTGCTTTCTGATTTGCAGTTGCTGGAAATTCCTGCCAATCGCCTGCGGGAATTCAGTTCGCCCTTTCCGGGTCGCTGGATTATGCCACCTCCCTCGGCCGATCCCCTCCAGGTAACGACACGCTTCATTGACGAAGCAATGGTGACGAATGGAATCGACTACCTGGAACGCCACACCAAAATCGCCGAGGAAGCGCAGGCCGCCTCAAGTGATCAAGCACCCGGGGATTTGTATTACGTGCTCGCGATCTTGCTGCGGGATCAGCGGCAAATCAAAGAATCTTTGCAGGCCTTTCGGAAGGCCATCGCTTTTCGACCCGATGATTTTCGTTTTCGTAGCGACTTTTCAACATTGCTGGCCAGAATTGGGCAACTCGATCAAGCCGCGGAACAAGCTTTGGAATGCTTGCGGATTAATTCGCAGGACATTTCCGCACAACGAAAATTAGCCTTTATTCGCATGGGCCAAGGTAATTCCTCGGCAGCCATCGAGCGATTCAGAAAAGTGATCGAAGCCCAACCGAATGATGTCGCCTGCTGGTATAACCTGGCAAACGCGTATCGTTCGAACGGACAATTCGAACAGGCAGTCCGCTCGTATCGACGCACCCTGAAAATCCAGCCTCAGATGACATTAGCAGCCAACAATTTGGCCTGGGTGCTGGCAACGCACCCCCAAAAAGAACTGCGGAACGGCTCAGAAGCGGTGACCTGGGCGGAGCGAGTTTGCGAACAAACCAATCACACGCGGCCCACCTTCCTCGACACGCTCGCCTGCGCCTACGCAGAAATTGGAGAATTTGAGCAGGCCGCTGCGACGGTGGCAGCGGCGATCCGCCTGCAAATGGCCAATGCTCCGGCGGGCAAAGCGGCAAATATGGAAGCTCGACTAAATCTCTTCCAACAAAATCAGCCCTTTCGGGACCGACTTCCCTGACGCCACATCGTCTCATGCAACTTGCGCGGTGAACCGCATGGCAACTGAAGAAACGCCGCCCGTCCCACCTGGCTGCGCTGCTCATTTGCTGCGCTAAGGATGCTTAGCGCAGCCTCAATCCTTTGCTTTTTCCTCAATCCGAACAGAAAAGCGTTCTTATTTAGGGGAACGTCACTTATCTTATAGCCCGATACATTTTGGTACAAATGTTCAGAGTTGTTGTCTTTTCCCTTATCTCGTCTCTGGCGTTGCTCCGTCTTATCTCGTTGGGCAAGTCACATGAAACATCGGAGGTCATTGTCCGTGATGGTTCGTTTCAATTTCAAAGGCGTTTGCGCATTAGCAATTTCCGCCACGCTTATGCTCGTCGCACCGGCAACTGCCGAGATCGCTGAGGGCCTTGTTTCCTATTGGCCACTGAACGGTGACTTCGTCGATGTGGTTGGCCAAAACGATGGCGAACTCATCGGTGAAGACGAAGCGTTCTTTGACGATGGACAGTTCGACCAGGGCATCGTTTTAGACGGAATTGACCAATTCATCGAAATCAGCGGAGATGAATCGGAGTTCGATTTTATCGACCAGGATTTTTCGATCTCAGCTTGGTTCCGAGTCGATGCATTTACCAAGAGTTGGCAAGCCTTGGTTGCTAAGGGTGAAGGAAACCGTTGGCGTGTTCACCGCCGAGGCGGCGAAGGCATCATGACCTGGAATGGCGGAAACGGTGACGTTCCCGCAGACATGAATCCCCCTATCGATGACGAAGAAATCCATCATTTCGTCGGTGTTTCGATAGCTGGCGAAGCCGTCCAGATGTATATCGATGGTGAACTCGTTTCCGAAGGCGGCGCACCCGTCACGGAAAACAACGACCAACCTGTGATGATCGGTGAAAACCCGGATGCACGTGGACGAACGTGGGAAGGCCTGATTGACGATGTTGCAATTTGGGGGCGCGCCCTCGATGAATCGGAAGTTGGCTTTCTCTGGAATGATGGTGCCGGCAAGAATCCTACCGATGTGGGGGTAATTCCTCCAATCTTCATTGGCGGTGAAAACACGATTGGTATGAGAAGTTACGACGGCGATCAATCCAATGAGCAATTTGGTCCTCAGCAAGAAGGAGTCCCTGGCTTTAGCGGTCGGATGGTCACCTTTGACCAGAGTGATGAAACAACGATCAGCGACCACACAACTGCGCAGGACGTTCTGGACGAATACGAAGGTACTCAAGGTATCGGCGCCTACCCGGTCGCGGATTTGGCCGGCGGTGGTGGAACCTTCGGGGAGAACCTTCCGTACCCCAACGGTGTCAACGACGCCAGCCAGAATGACTTCGTGGTCGAGCTAACGGCCGACGTCACGATTCCCGCTGGTACCTACACGATCGGATTCGGTTCCGACGACGGTGGTAGCCTTCAAATTCCAGGTGTTGAGTTTCTTGACTCGCAAAACAACGACAACTTCGAGGACGATGAAATCCGTTTCGAAGGAACTCGTGGCCATGGGTGGACTGCCGGTACATTTGAGCTGGACGAAGACTTGGAAACCACGCTTGTGGCTTCGTTTTTTGAACGAGGCGGCGGTGACAGTTTCGAAATCGCCCTCATCGACGATGAAATCATTGAAGATGCGAGTCCTGCCAACGGTTGGGAATTGTTGGGCGACGGTACCTTCGGCTGGAAAGTCACAACCACCACCGCTCCGCTGATCAGCGCTGACCTGAACGCGTCGGTCTCAGCAGTTCGGCCAATGGAATTTGACGTAAACGGCGACACGGGCGAAGCCGATCAGTTGGTTTTGCCAAACCCGGACCCAGAAGTCTTTACGACAACCCTGGATATTAGCGCTGACCTCACGTTCCAAATCAAGAGTGCGGGAACGGTTACGAGCGGCGAAGCGTTCACCATTATCGGTGCTGATCAAATCGTCGGCACACCCACGATCACGTCGGTAGATCCAACCCAAAACTGGGTCTTTGATGGCGAAACGGGTCGAGTTTGTTTGGACCTTTGCCCAACGACCGGACTCAAAGGGGACTACAACGGTAATGGCCTGCTTGACGCGGAAGATCTGGATTTGAATGCGACAGTCGGTATTGCCAGTCAGGATCTGGCTTACGACTTGAACGCAGATGGTCTGGTCAATTCAGCAGATCGTAAAATCTGGGTCAACGACCTGAAGAATACCTGGATGGGCGATGCTAACCTGAATGGCGTATTCGACAGTGGTGACTTGGTTACCGTGTTCGCTTCCGCGAAGTACGAAACAGGCCAAGCCGCGACCTGGGGTCAAGGCGACTGGAATGGTGACCAGAAGTTTGATTCTGGTGACTTGGTCGAAGCCTTCAGCAATGCGGGCTACGAAGCAGGTGAGCGACCCGGCGGTCCCAACCCTGTTACGGCAGCGGTTCCTGAACCGTCCAGCATGGTGCTTGCCCTGATCAGCCTCTTTGGACTGATGGGCATCGCGCGTCGAAATCGTTAGTTCGTTGTTTTGAGCAACGACTTATCGTCCAGCAAACCGCCTCGTAACCGAGGCGGTTTTTTTTGACTGCTTCCCTTTCTAATGATTGCAAGCGGCGACTTGCAATTTAACTCTCGAGTCAGCGATCCTCGTTTTTTAGTACAAACCCAAACGGTTGGGCTGGCCCCCATCTTCGGGCCCCCATCTTCGGGCCCCCATCTTTCGCCCAGCCCGGTTGATGTTCGATACACAACTTAGATTTCCTATCTTTCAGCAACCTTGTCTGTTAGGTTGTCAGACGGGTGCAGAATTCAAGCGGCAAAATCGACTTTCGTGTTACAAAACTGGTTCGAAAGAGATATCTAGCGTGCATCGTATCAAACCCAATTACAGTCGGCGTAAATCTTGTCGCACTTTCGCAACCGAACTGCTTGAACCACGAATGGTGTTAGCGTCGGCTCCAATCATCTCAGAGTTCCAAGCCGTCAACCGCTCCACCATGATTGATCAAGATGGAGATTCATCGGATTGGATCGAGCTCCAAAATCCTGGGTCCCAATCCATGAACGTCGGTGGTTGGTTTTTAACGGATGATGCTACCGATTTAACAAAATGGAAATTACCCGCGGTAGACATCGATCCGGGAGACCAGTTACTCATCTTTGCTTCAGCTAAGGATCGCATTGGGCCGTCCGAATTGCACACCAACTTTCGCTTATCCGGTAGCGGCGAATTTTTAGCGCTGGTTCAACCGGATGGTGTGACCATCGCGCAGGATTTCGGGGTTACCTTTCCACCGCAGCGAGAAGATCAATCGTATGGACTGGCACAAGTCCGCAAGCCTACGGTATTGGTGGATGGAAATTCAGCCGTGACATCAATCGTCCCCACTGACGATTCGCTGACCTCCGCATGGACGACTGACACCTTCAACGACGCGAATTGGCTGAAAGGATCCGGAGCTGTCGGTTTTGAGAACCTGCGTCCCGAAACAACGCAGGTGGAAGAATTTGCCACGTCACTCGACTCGGAATGGACGATTGACCTGCCTCAGGGAACCGAGGCAACCGTCGAAGTCTCTGCTGGAAGCCTCAACTTCTCAGTGCCCACTGATCAGAATACCTCGTTCGATGCACGCGGTCTCGCACCGATCGCTTACCGGGACCTCCCTGTTCCCGACGCGACCCAATGGGAATGGATTGCCAACATTGAGAAGGTTAAACCGGGCGACCGGAGCTCGGTCGGCATCATGATCTACGATGGCTCAACCGGCAAACCGGCCCTCATGCTGGAACAGTCGATCCGACGTAAGTTTAGCTTTCTAAGCGGCGGTACGGAATTTGGGTGGTCACAAAAACAGCAAGGAAACTTTTGGCTGCGATTGTCACGTGATGAGGCTGCAAAAACCTGGACCGCGTCCGCTAAGTTGACTGAGACAGATCCTTGGAATGTAATCGCCACGGTCACCGATGGAACCTTTGAAGGACCGGTGGTCTCCGAGCCGAAACTTGCGCTTTTCGCTCGAACACCCGTCGGCACAATCGACGCGAAGTTTCTCTCGGTCCAGTTCGTCGCCGCAGCCCAGCGGCCCACCTATGATGCACTTATCGGACTGGACATCGGCCCAAGCATGTCGAACACGAACCCTTCGGCTTACCTGCGATATGCCTTTCAACTCGATGGTGATCCAAATCGCTTTGATGTGCTCAGTCTTGGCGCACGCTATGACGATGGTTTCAAGGCCTACTTAAACGGTGACGAAGTCACGTCGGTCAATGCTCCTATCAGTTCTGACTGGAATTCCAGCGCAGCGAGTCAACATGGTGCTATCTTCAACAAGATCCCCTTAGAGCAATTTGACCTCACCGATTCATCAGGACTGCTGCGGAAAGGTGAGAATGTACTGGCGATCCATGGCATGAATGTTTCGGCCGACGATCCAGACTTTTTCTTTCAAGGAGGACTCGTTGCCAGCGAAGTTTTAAACTCCGAGAGCCGATTTTTCACTACACCAACACCCAACGATCCCAATCAGTTGCCGAGCGCGAGCGAACCTGATTCGGTAGACTCAGACGGTCTCTTTTTTGGATCGCAAACAGTGGAACTCAAGCTACCAGACGGTAGCCCGCCGACGCTCCAAATTCGATACACGCTGGATGGTAGCGATCCAACCGAGGATTCGACTTTGTACTGGGGGCCCTTCACATTCACCGATTCCACCTTGCTCCAGGCAAGAACGTTCGACACGCTACCCTCACCCAATTTCCGACCGAGTCGTGTCATGTCCAAGACATACATTGCGCTCGACGAAACGCTACGCGAACGCACTTCGAATCTCCCTTTGGTAGTGATTGATACGTTGAGTCAAGCAATCCCTGCGACCACGACAAATGATCTGCGTAGGGCCGGTGTTGTAATCCTAGACGTCAACGGCGCGACTGACGAGTCGTCACTGAAGGATGGAATCGTCGATTATTTAGGAAGAGGTGGTATTCGCCGACGTGGATCGAGCACGGGGGGGCAGCCTAAACCTCAGTTAGCTTTTGAATCATGGGGCCCAGGCGGTACGAACCGCGATGATGATTTCGATGCCAGTCTCTTGGGCATGTCGGCAGAAAGTGATTGGGTACTCCACGCACCGTTCGGTGGTGACCCGATTTTCATGCGCAATGCAATGGGATTTGCGTTTGGCAATCAGATGGGTCGTTGGGCCCCGCAGACGCGCCCCGTCGAAGTCTACCTCAACGACGATGGCGGCAGTGTATCAGACAGCCACTACGTGGGTGTTTACGTCTTGATGGAAAAAATCAAACCTGGACCAGGCCGACTCGATATCGAAGAGATTGGCCCGCTGGCCCATCAGACGCCCGACATTTCCGGCGGATACATTTGGAAAGTCGATCGCACCGATCCCGACGCGCCTGCCTTTGACGCCGGTGGCCAACCCCTGAACTGGGTGTATCCCGAAAGCCCGCTGTCACTCACGACAGACCCTGAACGCAAGGCTACCGAGCAACAGCAACAATGGGTCGTCGATCAATTCAACGCCCTTCAACAAACACTGCTGCGGCCTGACATCAATGATCCCGATGGCTATGCCAAGTTCATTGACGTTGATGCATGGATTGACTATCACTTGGCACAAGTGGTGATGTACAACGCAGACGCGTTGAGCTTAAGTATTTTCTACCACAAAGATCGCAATGACAAGATTGCTGCCGGACCGCTTTGGGATTTGAATCTGACTGCCGAATCGACCCGCACCGATGATGACGATCCCACGCGATGGCGTACCGGTGCCAATTTTTTCGAGGTCAGTTGGTGGAAAGACTTATTTCGCGATCCAGGATTCTGGCAACAGTATATCGACCGCTGGCAGATGTGGCGGCAGTCGGTTTTCTCCGACACCAACATCAGCAACGTGATCTCTGAATTGGCACAACAAATTGGCGATGCCTCCGACCGCAACGCGGTTCGCTGGCCAAACAACGCGTTTCGTGAAACCAGCGGGTACAACTCAGGGTTCCTGGATGGCAGCTTCCAAGGTGAAGTCGATCACATGCGCCATTGGATGTTTGCTCGTACGCGCTTCCTGGATGACCTTTTCTCGGCTGCTCCGAAAATCCAGATTGATGGCAGCGCGCTTGGCAAACTACCAGGCGTCCAACTGACCAGCGGTCAATCCGTTGAGATTTCCAGCGCACCGATCGTAGTGCCCGTCGATACCAAACTTGTTTCGGGTGTGCCGGGTGAAAGCGTCGCCAGCTATCTCGTCCCAACCAACGATGATCTGACTGATCAGTGGACTCTGCCAGATTTCGACGACGCTGACTGGCAACGAGGTCCAACAGGTCTTGGATTCGATGAAAACGGCGACCTGAGTGAATGGATTCGGACCGAAGTCGATCCCCGAGCCGTGCAGGACGGAGCCACAAATATTCTGGCTCGTATTCCTTTTGAGATTTCAAACCTGGCCGATCTGGAAGGAAAACGACTAATCTTGCGCATGAAATTCGACGACGCCTACGCCGCCTATTTGAATGGTGTACGGGTTAGCGCCGTTAAACTTAAAAACAACGAACTTACGTGGAACGCGCGAGGAACCAATCAGAAGGACGAGGAAGCGATGCAGTTTCAGGAGATCGATGTCACCAGACATCACGAGCTGCTCGTGCAAGGAACCAATCTACTCGCGCTCCGCGTTCTCAATTCATCGGCCAGTTCCAACGAAATGCTGCTCTTGCCAGAACTGGTCGCGCAGGAGCTGACCTTCGAGACAAATCCCACAGCCAAGGTGTATTACACCGTGGATGGAACCGATCCGCGCGGTGCTGACGGGCATCCAAGCGCTACGGCAATCGAATCGAAACCAGGGCAACCCTTGACAATCGAAGCAAATACACGCTTCATTGCGAGAACCTTGGATCCGTCTGATCGAGGCGAAGAGGCGACCATCGTCCTGTCGGATTGGAGCGAGACGGTGCAATATGACTTGGTGGTCACCTCGTCGCCGCTCGTAATTTCAGAAATCAACTACAACCCAACCGATCCGAGTGATTTCGAGTTAGTCAACAGTCCTGACAATGACGGTGACGGCGCGAAGGACTGGACGAGCGAAGATTTTGAATTTATCGAAATCTACAACCCTAGCACCAACCCAGCCGACCTGGTGGGCGTTGCCTTGACGGCAGGCGTCGACTTTGATTTCACAAGCTCGGCGACCGCCCTGGCAGCGGGCCACTATGGGCTAGTCGTGCGCAACCAACAAGCCTTTGAAACTCGATACGGTAGCGACCATAACATTCTTGGCCAGTACGAGGGTCGCTTGGATAACAATGGAGAACAACTGCAACTCGAAGATGGAGCGGGAACCTTATTGTTTGCGGTCGACTACAATGACAGTGACCCATGGCCAGTCGCAGCGGATGGCGTCGGAGCAACCCTGGAGTTCATTGATCCAAACGTCAGCCTGCCGCAGCAAAATAAATACTACGCTTGGCGTTCCAGCCGCGGCGCCAATGGGTCACCCGGCTCGCCCGGGCAGGCTGCGGCAAGCATCGTGATTAACGAAATCTTGGCGAACACCGGTGAGCAAGCCGATCTCACAGATGCCATCGAATTATTCAACCCCACCAATTCGGCGATCGACATCAGCCGATGGCAGCTCAGCGACTCAGTTCGTGATCTGCGAAAATTCAAGATACCCGACGCTACGATTCTTGAACCGGGCCAGTACATCGTTTTTGATGAGGCAGACTTTAACCCCACTCCAGCTACCCCAGATCCCAACCATTTCAGACTCAGTGGCATTCAGGGTGACGACGTTTGGCTAACGATCACTGACGATCAAGGTCAGATCACGATGTTTGTCGATGACGTTCACTTTCGCGCCACGTCGAGTGGCGACTCGCTCGCTCGCTTTCCAAATGGATCGGGACGTCTCGCACCAACGACAGGCAATACGTTGGGGACTGAGAACGCAGATCCACGTCCCGCAGCGGTGGTTGTCAGCGAATTCAACTACGCTCCACACTTACCTTCCGAAGCAGCACTAACAATTGACCCAACACTTTCCAGGAGTGACCTGGAGTTCATCGAAGTCGATAATCAGACAGATGTGACAGTCGACATGATGAACTGGCAGATTCAGGGTGGCGTTGACTTTAAATTCGATGACGGAACCATGCTCACCGTCAACCAACCGATGATTGTCGTCAAATTCGACCCCAACGACCCCAAAAATGCCAGACGACTCGCCGCATTTCGCACTCATTACCAACTCGATGACGACGCACCGATCGTCGGCGGGTATGCGGGTCAATTAAACAATAGCGGTGACCAGATCGTTTTATTGCGATCACAACCTCTTCAGATAGATCGGCCAGACTTGTCTACCCTGGTCCAGGAAGACGAAGTCCTCTTCGACGATCTGGCGCCTTGGCCCGAAAATGCAGCAGGTACTGGCAACTCACTACAACGACTCGGTTTGGAGTCGTATGGCAACGATAGCCGTTCATGGATATCCGACTCGCCGTCGCCCGCATCAAGAACCGAATTGCGCGGTGATTTTGACCATAATCGATTGATCGATGCGGCAGATATTGACCTTTTGTTCGCCGCAATTAACGCGGGTCTGCCGGATACGGATCTCGACCTCACAGGAGATAAGATCGTCAACGACGACGACCGCGATGTGATGGTAAAGGAAATCCTCGGCACCCACTACGGCGATGCAAATCTAGACGGACTCTTTAACTCAACCGATCTCGTCTCCGTTTTCCAGGCAAGTACCTATGAAGATCATCTCCCGCAAAACGCGACCTGGGAAAGCGGGGATTGGAATGCAGATGGTGAATTCGACTCATCCGATCTCGTCTTGGCGTTCCAGGACGGTGGCTATGTCAGAGGGGCCTTCCTACGAGACCTGAACAGGCCATCCGCTTTGGTCGAACCAAAGCAGCCGCGTTGAACGGGATTAAGTCGCATAAAAAGATTGTCCGTATCCACTGATTGGGTCCGTTCTCGGTTGGAATTCGAGAGGCCCCCAGATATGCCATAAATCTGCTGTGACTTCTATCGCTTCTACAAGCGTCGATTTATTCGCGAAAAAACGCCGATGGATGCTTGCGATTCCTAAGCTCGATCCGCTCGACTTGGTTAACAATTCTGATCGCAAAACAACTGCCTTTCTCTTTCTTGCCTCAGGTCGCTCTGCAAACAGTTCGTCAAGCGACGATCTGCAGTCGTGCTACCTCGCACGATGTGATGTGGAACAAACACCACTCGACCTAGAAAGTTGCAATCACAGTCGGCTTGTTTGATTCGACTCAGTTGACCTACTTAGGGGGGTACCCGCCAGTTGCCGAGATGGAGAGTGCATAAAAGTGAAAAATTGTGAATTCAATCCTTGCAATCGCGTCTGGCTCTGATACGCTCAATCCAGTTTACGCAAACTACGCAACCGACAGACTATTTTTGGTGGATCGCTAATTCAACCACAACCACGTACTTGCTGCATCATGAATCTTCTCCAGTACTCTAGAACGTCGTTCTTTCGGTCGCCTTCATTGGCGGCCTAAAGGACGACGTTTTTTTTGTTCGTAACACTTCGATGAATGCAACTTTTGAAGGGAGATGCAGCTAAATGAAGAAGCAAACCTTTTCCGTATTGACTCCTGCTTTCTTGGCACTTGTGTTTGGTTTTGGCCAAGCGAGTGTGCAAGCCGGCACAGAAATCATCATTGACTTCGATGATATTGGCAACGAATGGCTTGACGAGATCGAATTCTATGGAACGTCCGAGCTTCGCGAAGAAGGTGGTGTAGATGACAGCGGCTACCTGTCAGTCACTGACGCCAGCAACGGGCAAAAGGGGGCGATTGAGTTTCCGGATGTTTTAGAAGGTGGCTCTTATGACGGAGCGGTCAAGATCCAGGCAGACCTCCGCGTCGGTGGCGGCACCGAGAGACCCGCTGACGGGTTCAGCTTCAATCTGGTTCGTCCGGATGATGAGCTCTTAGGTACAGGCAACGGATACGCTGCCAGTCAAGCGGGCGAAGGTAACCTGCCTGAGGAAGGTTCCATGACGGGCCTTGCAATTGGGTTCGACGAATGGCAAAGCGGTGCAGCCGATCCCGATGCAACCGACGAAGACTGTGGTGATCCGGAATTATACGACTGCGTCGGAATCAGCATTCGCATTGATGACGAAGTGATTGCTCAAACACCGTTCCCATTCTTAAACGGTGAAGTCGAAGACTTGGATTCGCTCCAAACAGGTCCTGACGCTACCGATCCTGAAGATCTAGCATGGGCACCGTTCTTGATTGAGTTGTCCCCAGAGAACAACTTGCTGATTGAATACAAGGGACGAGAAGTCTTCAATGAGATCATTGATTACGATCGTGGCCCTGGTCAATTGTTCTTCGGCGGTCGAACAGGTGGCGCGAATTCGAACCATCACATCGACAACATCTACATTTCGGTTGGCGCTGAAGAAACCGTTCCCGGCGACTACAACGGCAACGGCCTCCGCGACGCCGGAGACCTCGATCTGAATGCAGCGGTTGGTATTGCAGAGCAGGATTTAGCATACGACCTAAATGAAGACGGCGTGGTCAATACGGCAGATCGAATCATCTGGGTAAATGACCTAAAAAACACCTGGATGGGTGATGCTGACCTCAATGGCCAATTTGACAGTGGTGACTTGGTCACGGTCTTTTCAGCAGCAAAGTACGAGACAGGCCAAGAAGCGTCATGGGTGCAAGGTGACTGGAACGGTGACCAGAAATTTGATTCGGGTGACTTGGTCACTGCCTTCAGCAATGCGGGTTACGAAGCGGGCGAAAAGCCTGGCGGTCCGAATGCCGCCGTTGTGGTACCTGAGCCCTCCAGCATCGCATTGGCTCTCATCAGCCTCTTTGGTTTGATGGGTGTTGCACGTCGTCGCAACAGCTGAAGCCAAGTTTTTTAATCACTGAAAAAAGCCTCCTTGAATTTAATTCAGGGGGGGTTTTTTTTGCCCCTTTGATGCTTTGAAATCAACGGTTTTTTCCATCTGCATCGGTTATCAAACGGCCGTCTCTGAACGCCATCCGCAGGAAGCCGTCACGCGATGACTGGATGACGGAAGCAGATGCGATCGTGACTCCCCGGCTTGGAACCGTCGAGGGGCGCCACGGGGCCATTTGCCTTACTCATCGAGATCGGCTTGGCTCGAAGACGTACTCCAAAAGACGTCGAGCTGTTGAGCATGGAAGGCGAGCCAATCGGATCGGGTGTAAACCGCATGCCCAAACAATTGCTCACTTAACCGATTAGGATCGTTCGGATATTCGACCAAGATCGTGGTACCCTCAGCGGGAACGCGTTGTCCGATGCGAAGACGATCGAGTGTGTCTCGACGTCGAATACCTTGCTCAAGGAGCGATCGAAATCGCCGCTCGGCCATCCAACTGCGCCAAGCTGGCAAATAGGGTGTGAGATTTGTCCCAGCAACACCAAGTTGTTGAATGTAATCACCATTACGTGCCTGAATCACATCCGTCAGTGTGGTTGGAAAAAGGGCCAGGTATTCAGGAACACCCTCCATCGATCGATGATGAATCACATTCATCAGTGACTGATAACCGCGTGTTTCCCAACCGTATCGGATCGGCGTACCAAATGTAACAATATCCAACTCGATTCGATTCAGGCAACTGGGATCAGCCAAGACTTGTCGGCGGACGCGTTTCCAAACAGGATAATCCAGGACACCCGAAGCGGATCTTTTGAGCAAGGAACGTCCCACCGCAAAAAATCGCCGCAAGCAAGCTCGATCACCACCCAGTAAGTTTGTCAGTAAGGCAAACACGTTACCGGCATGGCTGTGCCCCCAAAGCAAATACCTCGCCGGCTCGCTCTCAGTATCGCTCAACATTTCTTCGAGCAATCGAACGGCTGCATTGGCCCGGGCCAAATGCAGATTCTCACCTGTCCAATGAAACAATCTTACCGGCAACTCGATCTGGCCGTTGGCATTGATCATCTCAGAAAATCGCTCAGCATACGCTTGGGAAAAGTTACCCGCCTCGCCGGCAAACATGTCGACAAACTTCTTCTGATGTTCTCGTAAGATCTTCCCCATCGATGGAACCCATCGCTCAAGTTCTCGGATCACTCCTAGCACGTCGGTACCGGCAAAGGTTCCATGAACCAGATAGACTGACCGAATGGAGCGGTCACGCAACCGATCGGCGAAATTGCTCATGATCTGCCTGGAATGGAGCGAATGAATATCAAACGCGTTTTCCGGCTTCACAACGCGATAAGGCGCGAGGGGAGATTCGCAGCTGTATTTCTGGTGCTGAAAATTGTTGTCGAATGGCATGAAAACGATTCGGCGGAGCTCGATTGATATCTTCAGTCGTACAAATATCAGTCCTATCAAAACCCGGGCTGCAAAGCCAGCCGAGAGCCACGGAACACCTAGTTTCGACGACCAAGATATTAGATACTGATTGTCATGTGTGGTCGATTTAGTTTGCACTCCCGATTAAACCTGCTGCTCCAACAATTCGCGCTCGAAGCTGGGCCGGAACTGGCGCCGCGATACAACATTGCACCGACACAGTCGACACCGGTTGTGCGCGTAGCTACCGCCCAATCGCCACGTCAACTTGTTGCCTTGCGTTGGGGCTTGGTTCCCTTTTGGGCAAAGGAGGTCGGAATCGGGAGCCGAATGATTAATGCGCGTGCCGAGACGCTGGCAAGCAAGCCGTCATTTCGAAACGCGTTCAAAAAAAGACGATGCCTCGTGCCAACGGATGGTTATTTCGAATGGAAGAAAGCGGGAAAAACAAAACAACCATTTTACATTCGCAAGACCGACCAGACTCCATTTGCCATGGCAGGTTTGTGGGAGTCCTGGCACACGGGCAAAGAGGACGCCGTCGAAAGCTTTACGATCATCACCACTCAAGCGAATGACGCCATGGCAAGCATTCATGATCGGATGCCGGTCATCGTTGCGCCCGATAACTATGAGATGTGGATTGATCCGGAGTTTAAAGGCCAAGCATCACTGGAAGCAATCCTACAGCCGTATGAACCCGAGGATCTGACAGTCACCCCCGTCAGCACCATCGTGAACAGCCCTCGCAACGATGATCCGGAATGCGTCCGTGAGGTCGTTCGGTAAACGGCCTTCATTCGCCCGCTGGCTACTCTCGAACGCTGAATTCCAGTCTCCAACGATCGTCACTCTGGCTACTCACGCACCACAATTCAAAAACACCCAACTCGGTGACGCGCGATTGAAATCGCACCGGCACGTAATCGTCTTCACCACTCGTGGTCGCCGAGAGTTCGGTCTCCAAAGAATCCGTTTCCTGCAATTCGTTTTCCGACCAACGATCCAGCACCTCGCCCGGCTGATCCTGTTTTCGCGTTGATGAACTAAAGAATCGAAATTGCACCGATTCGCCCAACACCAAACCAATTTCTTCCGACGGCACGTCCAGCTGTGAGCCTTCCTCCATACCAAAGGGCACAACGCACAACGCCTTCAGAGGACGAGGTGCCCCTGGAATGGCCAGCCCCGAAGTCTCGATACCGATGTAATAGGAACGAGCTGTCCCACCTCGAATCCGTACGCCGCCCTGTTGCTTGGCCCACCCGTAGTAGGCAGCCCCGCGGGCCACAGCGGAGTCCAAATCCGGCTCACGATTCAGTTGCCGAATGTTCTGACTCGTAAACCACTCATCCATGACATGCAAAAAACGATCCCGTAAGTAATCCGTACGAAACACGCCCCCATTGAACAATACGTGGGTGGGCTGGACCGCTGAATCGTTCTGTCCATGAGCTGTCAGAAACTGTGCGATGTGACGCGTAATCCGCGTGTCGGCCTCAAAAGGCAGGCCAAGCTGCACGAATCCACTCTGCCTTTCTCGAGCAGGATGTTCATCAATTCGACACGGTGGGAAAAACCCTTCCGTGAGCAAATGGACCACCGCCTCACGCTGAAGATCGATCGAAACCGTACCACCAATTAGTTTGCTCCCACGGCCAAGCACTGCGATCGGGTGCGTGGCAGGCCCATCTGCCGACAGCAGTTTCTCTTTGGCGGCTCGACAAGCATGCCAGAGGGAAACCGACTGCCACGCATCAAGCGTAACACCCTTTTCCTTGAACTGCTCGGCCGCATGATGAGCAATCGCCAAATCCATGTTGTCACCGCCAACCAACAGATGGTTGCCGACAGCCACACGTTGCAGAGCTAATTCCCCGCTCTGGTCGGCTACGCCAATCAAACTTAAATCAGTCGTCCCACCTCCGATGTCGACGACGAGCAACTGATCATCGGGCTGCAATCGCTGCCGCCAATTCTCACCCTCCTCCGCTAACCAGGCGTAGACGGCAGCTTGCGGTTCTTCCAACAACACAAAATCAGCAGGAACCCCAGCAAACATCGCCGCTTCTCGCGTCAGTTCCCTCGCACTCGCATCAAAGGACGCAGGCACAGTGAGGACCACCTGCTGCTGATCAAACGGAGCATCCGGAAAGGCGCCATTCCAGGCGTGAATCAAGTGCTCTAAATAACGTTGTGACGCAATAACGGGCGATGTCTTGTTGATTTCCTGCGGTGCGTTCCAAGGCAAAATCGCATCGTGACGATCAACGCGGGAGTGCGTTAACCAACTCTTCGCCGCTCCGATCGAACGATCCGGAACCGCAGCCGATTGGTCACGCGCCATCTGACCCACAACCATTCCGCTGTCCGATTGCCACGGCAAATCAAACGAGCTACCTAACTCATGGTCCGGCGGCAGATAGATGAATGACGGCAAGGCTGACTTGGTCTCAACCGTACCGGGTGCCGTTAACTGAGGAATCTCCAGCTGTTCAATCGACGGATGCTCAGCACCTTGCAGCGATGCGTAAGCGACGACGCTGTTTGTTGTTCCTAGATCGACACCAATCACGTAGGCAGCAGTCATTGATAATCACACGCCTCCAACTACGTTTAGATCAGAATGACGAAAGTCATGCGACACTACAGTTCAAGCTCAGCCGGCGCAACAACTTTAGACGCCTCATCTCCGCCCGACCATTTCGGTAGCTCACATCGATTCGCCAACCAGCCATGGTGAACCAATCGCCCCCGAAAGGGTGGATCACCCGTCACATTTCCGCTCAACCGATAACAAGCCACATCAAATTCGGCCGGTGTCTCGATTTCCACATTCTGTTCTGCGTCCACCAAGGGCTGCAATTGAAACATGCGATTCAAGGTTGTTGCACATTCCGAAAGCACACCACGAGCAGCCGCACCAATTTGTTCATCGGTGAATTCGCCCAAAGGCTCTAGCACTAAATCGACGAAACGAGCCTCTCGCTGAAGCGTTGCGAGCAGAGTCAACGCCTCACTTCGCAACGCCGCTGGCGCCGGCTTAGGTACCGACTCGGACAGAGTTGCCGGCTCGGCTACAGGATCGGACGAGCCGGCCAACAATCGCTGACCGTCAGCGACGTCAAGCTTGCCGAACAGACCAGCAAAAAATAATCGAAACGCAAGACTCAAGCGTGCCATGAAACAACCTCAGTTCGATGAAACCGCGCAAAACAACCGTACCACGGAAGATCAGAATCCGGCCAGCAAACCCATTCGCAACTGGATCGAATTCCAAATGTGCCCGCTACGAGCGACCACCGTAATCGCCCGGCCCGGTTCGATTCAAGTCCCACTTGGGCGAGGAACTCGATGAGAGCCGCTGATTGCTAGCGACTGACTGCGAAAATAGGCGTATTACTGAATCACTGCGGGTTACGCTGATTTTTCCTTATTTTTGGATTACATCAGGCCGATGGAGTTGAACACAGATTAACAGTTAGGGGAACAGACCAATGCGTGAAACCCACCTGGGCCTTGCGGCGATTGTTTGTATCAGCCTGTTGAGCACCGCTTACGGCCAAACGACCACGACCACTCGCACTTCCAACGGTGGATATTTCGTGCAATTCGGGAAGGAGGGAGCGACCCCAATTCGCCCAAATCTCATTCCCGCACCGGCTGCGCCCACGCCCATTGCGTCCACGCCTGCCGCACCCATCCCCGTTCCAAACGGCAGATTACCTGCCGAGCCAGTGAGAATCGATCGAGCACCGAAAGCAGAAGGGATGGCGTGGAATGCGACCCAGCCCAAACGGCCTCTTCTGGCAATGCCTCCACTGCCAGCTTCGATCGAGTCTAGCCCCGAGACTGCTGTCCAACCATCGGCACCCACGCCTTTGGAACTGAGTCCGCCTGTGATTACTGCTGCCGAGCCAACGCTTGCCGAGCCAACGCCTGCTGAGCCAACGCCTGCTGAGCCAACGCCTGCCGAGCCAACGCCTGCTGAGCCAACGCCTGCCGAGCCAACGCCTGCTGAGCCAACGCCTGCTGAGCCAACGCCTGCCGAGCCAACGCCTGCCGAGCCAACGCCTGAAGAACGGCAGCTGGCACCCGCAGCATTGCCATCAGCCATATCTGCAACCGATGCCAGCGCTCCCTCGAAGGCGGCACACGATGCAACCCGATCGCCAGGAGACGAAGTACGTTTAGCAAAACAACAGCCCATTTCGAAGGCGACGATTGAACAACCGTTGCCTTCCCGCTTGCCGAATAAGCCTGATAAGATTGATCAAGACCACAACGAAACCGACAACCCACTGGAGACTCCGATACAAGCGCCGGCTACGTATTCAGTGTCCTCGCTGATCCATGGCTGCAAAGATTGCGACGTTGGATGTGAGCCTCTTTGTTGCGGGTCAACTTGGGAGCATTCCACCACGGTTTGGGCCGCGGCTCTTTACATGCGACCACGAAACGCCGACGTACCATTTGCCGTACCCATCGATGGACCGATTGGCTCAATCCTCGCCAATCCAATCCAGACTGGCGCCGTCGCGTTGCTCGACCCGGATTACGAAGTGGGCTATACCGTGGGTTTTGATTTAGCACTCAATGCACTGACGAGTATTTCGCTCGAATATCTGTCGTTGGATAGTTCGACGGCAAATCAAGTTAGCACCTCAGCGCCGAATGTGCTGAGATCCCTGGTATCGCACCCTTCGAGTACGAGTGCGGCCGCGGACTTCCTCAGTGCGGAAGCTACTCTCGGAATCGATTTACAAACGTTGGACCTGAGCCTGCGCCATCTGTTTGTTGGGGGTGATGTATTTGCAGTCAACTATTTCGCGGGCGTTCGATACGCTCGTTTAGAACAGAACTTTCATTCCACGTTCTTTGACAACGGCACGGAAACGGTTGATTCGCAGGTTGATTTTGATGGTGCCGGGTTACGATTAGGCTTGGAGACCGAGCGGCGAGCTTGTAATCATTGCATCCACTTGTACGGTCGCACCGCCGCTAGTTTTTTGGCGGGACGTTTTCAGACGAATTATTTCCAAGGCCAGACCTTCGATCCCACGGTGGTCAGCACAAGCTGGGAGGCCGGGAGAATCGTCCCCATCCTTGATCTTGAAGTCGGCGGTGGCTGGTCGAGCAAATGTGGTCGTTTCAAGCTATCCGCAGGTTACGTCTTCAGTGCTTGGTTCAACACGATCAAGACGGACGATTTCATTCAAGCAGTTCAGCAGAATGACTTCCATAGCTTGAGTAACACGCTCACTTTTGACGGGATCGTAGCGCGTGCAGAGTACTGCTTCTAGAGAGTGGCCACGCCGTTCATCCCAGCAAGGTCATGAGCGCAAGATCAACTTGGTAATCTCCGGCGTACAATTGAAGCGCAAGGGCCGAGTTCCTGACAAGCCCCGACTGACGTGCATCAACGTCGGATCTTCAAAGAACGTCCCGGCGGAGTACTTCACGCCGTAACGGCTCGGCGCGAAGATTGGACCGACCACCGGCAAGCGGATCTGGCCACCGTGCGTGTGGCCTGCCAACATCAAATCGAAGTCATAGTTCTGACACCAGTTAATCTGATCGGGGCTGTGGGACAGAGCAATTCGAAAAGGTCGGCCTTGCCGCGGATTGACGGGGCAGCTTTGCATATCGGCGGCGGGGACAAACCAAGGCAGCTCATTGCCGGCGAGTACGATCGGTTTTCGATTGATGGTTACCGGCTGCCAACGCCCTCCCAGGTCATGAAAGCCCAATCGAGTCAATTGGGCACGTAACCCTGGCTCATCATGAATTCTCAGATCGTGATTTCCCAAGATAAAAAAGACCCCATGTCGGCCACTCAGTTGCCCGAGAATTTCATCAAGCCAAGGGCGGCATAAGGGATTATCAATAATGTCGCCCGTAATGGCCACCAGATCCGCATCCATTTGGTTCGCCTGTTCGACAACAATCTCAAAGAACTCTCGCGTGATCCGCCCGGTAAAATGAAGGTCTGACAAATGGGCGATCGTCAATCCATCCAACTGTGGATCAAGCCTGGGAAGCTCTAAAACTTTTTCCGTTACTGACAGATTGAATACTTGATTGGTTGGAATCTTGGAAAGCAGATTTGTCGATATCGATCCGACCGGACGACGACCACAACGACGAATCACGTCGATGTGCTGCGTGTGATTCGAAACCAACCGATGAGTGGTTCCAGAATCGGTAGAATAACGCAACCAGACGGGAACCACAGCAAGAGCACTGAACCAACAAACGGCAACATAACTAAAGATGGCATACTGAATAATCAGGTGCCGCTCCATCCACCCAGGGAAACCCGCCCACAAATAGATGGCAACGAGCAGTGGGGCTCCACCCACAGCGAAATACCAGCATCCATCAATCACCTTGATCAACCAATAAGGCAAAGAGGTTGCATGGGCTCGGTTGATCAGAAAGATACTGATGGCACAATGGCCAATCAATGCTAAGAACGCCAGCAAATAATCCATAACAGTTGGCAGACCATATGGTTCAAGGAAAACAAGCAAGGCGAATCGCGATTACGCCTGCGGCACCTTTCGGGTGGCGATCATCGCCTCCACCGTTTCGAGCAACTGATCAAGCCGGAAGGGCTTGTATAGAATTGCATTCGCTGGCAGCCCCAACTGCCTCGCCTTGACGATGGTGTGTCCCGGATCGTAACCAAAGCCGGTCATCAAGATCATCGGTACACTTTCGACCTGCTCCTTCAATTTAATCAACAAATCGTAGCCGCTCATATCGGCCAGCTTGATATCGGAGATAACAACGTCGTAACCTATGTCCGTACCGACGTTTCGAAACATACTGATGGCCTCTTCGCCGTTGTGTGCCGTTTCCACCACACATCCAAAACGATCCAAGAGGTTGTGAGCCGCGCTACGAACCGTACCGTCGTCATCGACCACGAGAACACGGCGGAGCTGCAATCCGGGCCGCGATTCAATCTGAGCACAAGCGGGAACCGCCTCAGCTGGAGCCATTTCCTGTCCAACCTTGTGGATCAATTGCTTGATGTCACGCGCGTTTTTCAGGATTCGCTGCAATCGATCTACCACCGTCGAGTCATGGCCAATATAGGTCTCCATGACATTCACAGCGTCATTCAAGATTTCATCGACGGGCAAAGCAACTTCACGGTGAATCGCCTCAACGCTTGCTTGGGCGGTATTCGCCTGTTGTGCTACCAACAATTCCAGCGTGTTCAGCGCGTTTGCCACGTCACGTGAAAAAATCTCGAGGAACTGAAGATCGTTTTCAGTAAACGCACGTGGCTCTGGACTTTCGACGTTAAAGGTTCCAATGATTTCATCGTGCTGAATCAAGGGCACCGTCAGAGAACTCTTCGCACCAACACACCCTTCGATGTAGAGTGGATCTTCTGCCGTGTCTTCGCACAGATAACTCTTTCCAGTGGCCGCCACAAATCCCGTTACACCCTGCGCTGTGGGGCGTGCGTACAGTTTTCGCTTCGCCGCTGCGGAATCAATACCGGCCGAAAGAATAGGAACTAACTCGCCCGTTTCTTGCGCTAATAAACGAATCTCGACCACGTCAAAGCTGAGCAAATCCTTCGTGTAGTGGATGATGTTCGACTTCAACAAGTCGATCCTATCCTCCACTTGCATCTGGAAAACTTCCTCTGCCGTTAGATCGGCGAGGGCAATTCCAGCCTTGTGAATTGCCGCCATCTTTTGCTGCTGCAACGTCTCGAACGTTACGTCACGAATGGTGACGATCAAATTGTCCGGCGAATCGCTGCCGTCCTGGAAAGGCACACAGTGCACATGATAGTAGCGATTGTCGACACAGCGCAGCGTTGAACTGCTCGCTTCCTCCGTCGCCAAGGCCGTGTGGAAGGGGCAAAAGTCAGGCCCCAAAATCTCGGGGTTTCCGAATACCCGATAGAAGTCTTCCCCGATGAGGTCTTCGCGATCAATCCACTGCTTCAGGCAGTCGTTTGCCCAGCGAATCGAATTGTCACTACAGAGCAGAGCCACACCATCTGGCATGCCCTCCAAGATCCGCTCATTATTGAGCAGCCGTGCCAGCTCAAGACCTTTGGCCGCATTCTGCGACGAAATGTAAATGCCCACGACTCCGTCTTCCAACGTTGACCGTGCGCGAACCGGGTTGTCGATCACATCAACCTGATAACAGCCTTGAAGTTGACGGACGACTTCATCTTCCGCAGAAGACAGATCGCCGATGTACAGGATTTTAGGCTTGTTCGACAACCTCCCAAACTCCTACCTAGTTCGACGGGATAGTCCGAGGCGATTATAAATACGACCCAAGGCGTGACAAATGAGCCATGACACTGGGCAATCTTCGTATATTAGATCGGCTGCGAAGGCAGAGCAAGTTGATCGATCACGAAAACTAGACCGACATTTCTAAACTTGTCATCCCAACTCGCGGGCAGACCGTTATAAACAGGATACCCGCTATTTGGCGGTGGGCAACGGCGAATCCGATGGGGAGCCAAACCAGATCGGAACCGGTGAGCCTATTTTGTCACAGAAAGCTTCCCAATTTGCAGCTGAGAAAGCAGTGGCCCGCTGCCAAAAGAGCCGGGCCCCGGGCGAGATCATGCCGAGCTTTTCAGGGTGAGTGCGTAGAGACTCACAATGGTACCACCGGACAAAAGGCTCCAGGGAGCCCATTCAGGTGGTTTGATCATCTTGCCTCCAGCCGGGATACCGGCCGACAACGAGCGCGCATCATCAATAGCCGCCGGGGTGGCAACCATCGCACCATCAAAGATCAAGCACTCCACGCCAAGAATACCGAGCGTAATTCCGATGGCCAAAAAGAAAGCTCGCCACATAGCAGCCACCGGATCTTTGCGAGGAAAAGAAGAGACAAACCACGCCGCTTCGTAGGCGGCACGATCACCGAATGTCAAAAGTATCGGCATCCAGGGAGTGGTTGTTTGACTCTCCTGGCCCAAGACCGCTTCGCATCAGTTATGCCGGCTGGGTAGTACGGAGCGCCCCAGATCGACGTAAGGGACCGATGACGACTACCATTTCAATCCGAATTGTTCGCCACCCGAGTCGCGTTTCAGACCACCTTTTAGCTGCTCGTCACAGATTCTTCGTTTGACCGGGGTCGCTTCAACTTCATCCGAATCGGCCCCATCTTCAGCGGAAGCCACTTCGGCAGCAGCCCCGGTGACGGCCTTGATCGACAAACTTATTTTCTGAGCCTCCGGATCAACGGAGAGAACTTTGACTTGTACTGGATTGCCCTCTTGGACAACTGAACTGACGCGTTGGACACGATGATGGGCCAACTCGGAAATGTGAACGAGACCTTCGATGCCCGAGGCGATGCGAACAAACGCGCCGAATTGCATGATTTTCGAGACCGTACCGTCAACAATCGCGCCCACCGGATACTTTTCATCGACGTCTTGCCAGGGATGTTCCAACAGCTCCCGGTAAGAGAGACCGATTTTACCGGTGGCGGGATCTATCTTTTCAACCCGCACACGGATGTTTTGCCCCTCCTCCACCACCTCACTGGGATGATTAATCCGATCCCAACTGAGTTGACTGATATGCACAAGACCATCGACGCCACCGATGTCCACGAAGGCGCCAAAGTCTTGGATCCTCCGTACCACGCCTTCCCGAATCTGCCCTACTTCCAAAGCTTCCAGCAACTGCTCACGAGCTTCTTCTTTTTCGCGTTCTAGAATAGCCCGATGGCTCAGCACCAGGTTCCTCCGATCGGGATTCGCTTCATTGACAACACATTGCAGCGACTGTCCAACGTAGGGCTCGAGATCTTCGACGCGATACAGTGAAATTTGGCTAATCGGGATAAAGCCTCGGATTCGATTGACTTCACATTCGAGGCCGCCCTTGTTGTGTCCAGTAATCCTGGCCTCAACCACAACACCCTCGGCCAGATCGGACCAGTCCTGAACTGCCACGGAAGCACCGGGTACAACTAATTCATAGAGACTCTCTTCGCGCAGAAATTTGGTCGGAACCACGTCCATCTGCATCCCAATTTCTGGCCGCTGGTCACCAAATTGTCTCAGCGAGACAATTCCTTCGTTTTGCACACCCAAATTGAAGAAAGCCGAATCTCGATCGATTTTGATCACTGTGCCCCGACAACGTTGATCGAGTTCAAGTTGCTGAGTGTTCGAGCTATCCGACGAGGACTCGCCCATTAATTGATCAAGCGATAGACCGCCCAGGGCATCGTTGATTTCGTCAACGAGTTCGGTAGAGAGTCGACGAGCTCGCGTCGAACGCGCATTTCGTTCCGTATCAACATCATCTTGGAAAGTGGTTGAATCGCTGGCAGCGGCTGCATCGCCTGAACGGTTTTGCGTCTCTTCTGAAACGTTTCCATCGGCATCCGCCTTCGGAACCTCGGCAGGCGGCTGTGGAGGAGCAACTGGCTTGGTTAGCGGACTCTCGACTGACTTCGTCGTGGGTCCCGCTTCGCGCTGCGAGCCGATTTTGATCGAAACCGGTTTCGGTTCACCTTCATCGGTCGAAGCCTGATTAGTCGTTTCATTCGACGCTGATTCAGCAGCAGATTTTTGATCTTCGGTCATGAAATTAGCTTTGGAGTCAAGTGGGTCACGAAGGGTGTCTTTCCGATTGGCGAGAGTCAAATGACCGGCGTCGATCCGGGTTGAAAAGCATTTGCCTGCCGACCACCGCCCGAATCGCCCGGCGGCAGAAGCTCGTATTGTACAAAACGGCGGAGAAACATGGTATCTATCGGATTGACTCTTTCCGGGACGAATCGGATTACCTAATCTTAGCTTCTACAATCCCTTGCTGCGGCAAAAAGCGAAGCCATAAAACCACGGAATTCGAACATGTCATTTGTATTTCAACCGGACTCATACGGCAAAACGGTTCAAAGTTTGCTGACCGATCAGATCAACCCACTCGGCCCCGGCTCGCCCCAGCCTCGTGTGCGAGTTGAATTGGCAGGATTGCAGAAAGAGGATTTGTTTGGCAACCACCCAATTTCCGATCCGGCGGCTGCCGCCTGCTGTCTCTCAGGAGTTTGGTTGTGGCACGATTTCCTGGAGGAATCCCACCAAATCAGCCAACAGATTTCCAGTTCAAGCGGCAGCTATTGGCATGGACTCATGCATCGCCGAGAACCGGACTTTTCCAACGCGAAATATTGGTTTCGACGGGTCGGGCAACACCCCCTGTTCGACGCGCTCGCACCCGCAGCGGCCGAACTGGCTCAAACAGCCGGTGAACCGTCGCTCTTTTCGGAAAGCGAGTGGGATCCATTCGCTTTCGTGGACATCTGCCAAAACTGCATCGACAGCCATTCATCAACCGAAAAGATTTGCCGTGAAGTCGCCAAGCTGGAGTGGCAGCTTTTGTTCGACGACTGTTACCGCCAAGCTATCCGCTAAACGTTGTCGGCAAATCCTTTGTCGCGACCGATTGGGCCCTGCGATCCGTCCGTTTCTTCGCTCAGCGCGTTCCAGAGTGATTTAATCGGCTGTTCACCTTCGATGGGAGGTCGACAGGCAAAGTCTTGACAGAGAAAGACCGTGGGCGGCGAGAACGATTCCTTGCCGGCAAAGATAGGATCCAGGGCAGCTGTTCCCATCTTCGTAGAAGCTACCGGTCGACAAGCCAGCACGCTCCGAGGCAAGAAACGGCCGGACAGATCTCGCAAAGCCGAGGCGACAGTAGATTGTTGTGGATCACCGATCACCACCAGCTCATGAAATGGTCCCAAATACAGATCGAGAGCAAGCAACAATTGACCGACGGCTGGAGGTGAATCGTGCATCATTTGCCTGCCAGCAAGTAGGATGGATTCAGCCGTCTGCAAGAAATCGCCCCGCCCGGTCAACTTCCCCAATCGCAAGAACAAATAAGCCGCCATCGAATTGCCACTGGGAACCGAACCATCTTGCAGATCCTTGGTACGCGCGATCAGCGTCTCGTGATCATCAGCGGTGTAAAAGAGCGGGCCACCCGCGGAATCCGAGAAGTGCTTCAACACCCGTTCCGCCAATTCCACCGCCCAGTCAACCCAATGCTCTTGAAAACCGGCCTCATAAAGCGAGATCAATCCATTGGCCAAGGTCACATAATCATCGAGGTAGGCCATTAACTTTGCCTCGCCCGAGCGCCAGCAATGCAACAGTCTTCCATTGGATTCTCGCAATTGCTGGTGCATAAACTGTGCGGCTGCTTCGGCCGCCTTTAGGTATCGGGGCTCTGCCAACGTGCGCGCAGCTCGGGCAAACACATCGATCGCCAAACCGTTCCAACTGACGATCACCTTGTCGTCACGACCCGGACGCACCCTTTGTTCTCGCACCTTCCGAAGCGTGTTTCGCGCTGCTGCCAATTGTTCAGAAAGCTCGCTCAATTCCCAGTCGTGATCCGCCGCTACCTGGCTTATCGTTTTGGGCAGGTTTAAAATGTTCTGGCCTTCGAAGTTACCGGCCGCAGAAACGTCGTATACCGTACAAAATCTCGATCCAATTTCCGCACCAAGTATCTCTTCAATCTGATCCTTTGACCAAACGTAGTATTTACCCTCCACGCCTTCGCTGTCGGCGTCTTCGGTGCTGTAGAAACCACCCTCGGCATCGGTCATCTCACGCAAGAGATAATCGAGTGTTTCTCGAACCACTCTTGCATGCCCCTCATCTCCAGTGGCAAGGAAGCTGTCGAGGTAGGATCCAGCGAGCAACGCATTGTCGTACAGCATTTTTTCGAAATGGGGCACAAGCCAGCGTTGATCGACGGAATAACGAGCGAAACCTCCTCCAAGATGGTCATAGATACCACCGGCTGCCATCCGATCCAGGCTACGTTTCACCATCGCAGAAGCCGCATCATCGTCCTTGCGGTGCGAGACCCTCAACAACAATTGCAAATCCATTGCATGAGGAAATTTCGGAGCCGCACCAAAGCCGCCATATTCCGCATCGAACAACCGTTGTAATTGACGCGCTGCACCAACCAACAGCTTATCGTTCAAGGCAATTTGGTTGGCCTCACGAACGCCGGACGCTCCCATCCCCGCAATACGCTCTGTCAGTTGCTGCGCGTGTGCAATCGCATCGTCCCGACGTTCGTTCCACGCTTCCCATACGCCTCGCAAGACCTCATCAAAGCCCGGCATGCCCATTTTCCGACTGGGCGGCCAGTACGTACCCCCGTAGAACGGTTGGAGGTCAGGAGTGAGAAACACACTCATGGGCCATCCGCCCCGCCCACCGTTCATAATCATCACGGCGTGCATATAGATCTGATCTAGATCCGGACGTTCCTCTCGGTCGACTTTGACACAGAGGAAATGTTGATTAAGTTCGGCAGCAAGCTGCTGATTCTCGAAACTTTCATGCTCCATCACGTGGCACCAGTGGCAGGCCGAGTAACCAATCGACAAGAAAATTGGCTTTTGTTCGACGCGGGCTCGACGTAATACCTCGTCGCACCAAGGGTACCAATCAACCGGGTTATTGGCATGCTGGAGCAAGTAGGGACTGGACTCGTTTACCAAACGATTTGGCATGATATCTCCTGGTAAACCTCAGCCCTGCGATCCGAGTAGGATCGAGCTTCCTATCGAAACGTTTGTTCAAGCCCAGGAAACTGACCCTTGCGGACATCTTGCTGATACTCTCGTACGGCCGACTGGATCGATTCTCTCAAGCGCCCGTAAGCCTTGACGTGCTTGGGCACACGCCCACCGGTGATTCCCAACAAGTCATGAGTCACCAGGATTTGCCCGTCACACTCTGCCCCCGAGCCAATACCGATTGTGGGAATCTGTATCTCCGCCGTAATCTTGGCGGCAATTTCAGCCGTAATGCATTCCAACACCATGGCGAACGCACCCGCTTGTTCGGCTGCCTTGGCATCCGCCAATAACTCGTCCGTGTCTCGTTGAACCCGATAGGAACCGATTTGATGCACACTCTGCGGACGTAATCCAACATGAGCCATGACCGGAATACCCGCGGCGACAAGTCCGGCAATCACCTCAGCCTGATCCACACCCCCCTCAAGTTTTACCGCCTGGCATCGAGTCCGCTTAAGAATACTGCCCGCACTATCGATCGCCTTATAGACGCCCAAATGGTAACTGGGAAACGGCATGTCGACCACGATCAACGCTCGCTTGACGGCACGTCCGACCATTTCAGCATGATAAATCATCTCCTCGAGTGTCACCGGCAGGGTACTGTCATTTCCCTGCACAACCATCGAAAGACTGTCGCCAACCAAAATTCCCTCAACGCCACATTCATCCAACATCGCTGCAAATGGGTAATCGTAGGCGGTCAGCATACTGATCTTGTGACCTGATCCTTTCATACCCCGAAATTGAGGAACCGTAATGCGACGATCGGCAGCTGGTAACGAATGGCTGGACATAAATAGGCTGGCGCCCTTGGCACATCGAAAGAAAACAAAGGGTCAGAATCGGTGGGTCCTCGAAACCGCATTGTCGCGATCGATCCAGTCGGTGACAAGCGCCCGCATCAACCCGCTGGCCGAATTCAGGTTCAACATGATAAAATCCAATCGGCTCGCTTGGATCTGGTAGTCTCAATCACATGAAGGACCGCGTCACCAATGGCAGCAATTGTCGAAGATACCTATGCAGAGGCCTTTCGGAGCTTATACGTCGAATTCTTGATCACCGCCCGCGATCTGAAATGGGTCCAACATGCGGCTAACGCGGCCGTCGGAAACGCCTCCAGCACCATCATGTGCGATTGCGAAGCCGGCGTGGATCGCTTGATTGGGCCTGGAACAAACCATCCTGAATCCACACCCGACGGGCGACCCGGTGCGATTGTGCAGCTGCATATGCCCCGTTTCCGCAAAGATCGCGTCCCGGCGCTAGAGAAGTCTGCCCTGACACGAATCAGCCAAAATGTGCTGACGGCACCCACGGCCGCCTGTTTCAACCGCATCGATACTGACCAATTTTTCCAGATGGGCCGTAAAGTTGCCTACTTCGGTGACGGTTTTCAGCAACGCATCGAACGTCACGAGCGAAAAATGTGGTGGATCCCAACACTCGGTGGTGAGTTTATCCTCGATCGACGTCTCGGTTATCGTGACGGACTGATGGGTGGAAATCTATGGTTTTTTGGCAGCAGTCAAGATGCGGCCCTCGACGCCGCCGAACGTGGAGTCGCAGCCGTCAATGAAGTGCCTGGAGTCATCACAACCTTTCCGGGGGGTATCGCCGGCAGTGGATCCAAAGCAGGCAGTCGCTATTCGTTCTCCATCGCAAGCACCTATGAAAAATACTGCCCTCAACTGAGAGACAACCCACAAGCTGCCTGCGAATTACCCGCCGGAGTCGAATCCGTCATGGAAATCATCATCAACGGGCAGTCTCTTGAGAGTCTTGAGCGAGCAACTCAAGCGGCAATCGAAGCGGCCGTCGAAACGCCTGGTTTGTTGAGAATTTCAGCCGGAAACTACGGAGGCAAACTAGGCAAAAGCTTCATTTTCTTGAAGCCCGAATCGCGTGAACTCGTTGGCACTTAGTCGCCAATTTCAGGCGGCATTACACGAGCATAAAAAAATCTCGCACGTCATCCAGCATCTCATCGACACTGTCTGTTTTCAGGCCCGATTAATAACCGGCGATCGCCGCTTCGAAATTCCGCACGGCGGATGAAAAACCCGCCGTATGCCCTCGTCGCCCGCGAGAGCCGTACCGTGAATTTGGGTCATCGCTCCGAACAGTTTCGACACGCGAAATTGCAACATCTCTCAACTTCGCCTCCAAGACCAGAAGATCCTAATCGCCTTCAATCGAACGCAATCCGTCTTTTTTTCACTTTCTAAGCGGGATCGCAATGGCGCTACGACCCTCTGAAAATGGTGTAAAGAATTATGACACGAAAACAGAATGAGATTATTTCACTTGTAAAAAACGTGCCAACTGAAACATTAAGAATAGATCATTCATTGCAAGCAACGTTTGTCATCGCCAGGTAAACCAAAATGAGCAACTCTTTTTTTCTCTCGACCTTATCCGTTTTCGCGTTGGTTGCTTCCGGATCACTATTTGGGGGCGAAAAGGTAATCAGTGCCTCTCGGGTCGCAACGGACCTGTCGCGACCGATCTTTGCCACCGCTCCGGTTGAAGACTTCGAACGCTTGTTCATTGCGGAGCAACACACAGGCGAGATCCGCATCTTGGATTTAGCCAGCGGCGAAATGCTGGCCGAACCGTTCCTTGACATCGGACGCCCCTCGCGGGGGAATGAGCAAGGTTTGCTAGGGCTGGCATTCGATCCCAACTACGCCAACAACGGACAGCTATTCGTCAATTACACCGACTCTCGAGGGACGACGCACATTGAACGATATACGGTTTCTGAAAACCCGAATGTCGTCGATCAAGAGTCTGCGCTGCCGATTCTCCAGTACAACCAACCTCAATCCAACCACAATGGGGGTTGGATTGGTTTTGGCCCAGACAACTACTTGTATGTTGCTTCCGGGGATGGAGGCGCGGCAAACGATACGGGTTCTGGACACACCTCAGCGGTGGGTAACGGACAGGACATCACGAACAACTTGCTCGGCAAAATGCTTCGGCTGGACATCTCGTCAGACGCTTACCCTGACGATACCGATCGCAACTACGCAATCCCACCCACCAACCCGTTTCGTAACCAAGCGGGTGACGACGAAATTTGGGCCTATGGTTTGCGAAATCCTTGGCGCAATGGGTTCGATCGCATGACCGGCGAACTCTACATCGCCGACGTGGGTCAAAATCGCAAAGAAGAGATTAATGTACAGCCCGCCGATAGTGTGGGAGCTGAGAATTATGGCTGGCGGTTGCGCGAGGGAACGGTTGCCACGACCGGTGGCGTTGGGGGTCCCGCTCCGCCGGATGCGATTGAGCCCATTCACGAATACAACCATGTCAATTCGACCGATGGCGGCTTCTCTGTGACCGGCGGCTACGTCTATCGAGGTCCAATTGAAGATTTACAGGGACACTACTTCTTTGCAGACTTTGTAAGTAATCAGATTTGGTCTCTGAAATATGAAAATCAAGCCGTATCGAACTTCCAAAATCGAACGGACCAGATCACCACCGACACGGGCTTGATCGAATCGATCTCCTCCTTTGCCGAAGATGCAGCGGGCAATCTTTATGTGGTAAGTCTCAATGGAGATGTGTTCCGCTTCGAAGGTACAAGCGAGCAAATCGCAATTGTTGAACGTGGCTCAATTTGGAAATACCTGGACGATGGTTCTGATCAAGCTGCCGCTTGGCGAACAACGAATTTCAATGATGACCAATGGGCCGAAGGACCCGCCGAATTGGGTTATGGTGACGACCCGGCTACCGAGGTCAGTTTTGGTGGCGTTTCGAGCCAAAAACATCCCACGACCTATTTTCGCCATGATTTTGAAGTCGCAGATCCAACCCTCTATCAATCGCTAAGACTCGATTTATTCCGGGATGATGGTGCGGCCGTGTATCTGAATGGTGTCGAGGTGCTGAGAACCAACCTGGATGCGGACGCGACATTCGATTCCCTGGCCACCAGATCGGTGGGTGGCACCCAGGAAACCGAACCGGTTTCACAAACGCTCTCCGTCGATTCGTTGCTCGCCGGCCCGAATACACTGGCGGTCGAGGTGCATCAGTCTTCGTTGCGGAGTTCGGATCTTCGGTTCGACCTGCAGTTGAATGCAATTCTTGCTGCTTCCGAACCCACCGGTGATGTAAACGGTGATGGAATGGTCGATGTTCAGGACATCGATGCTTTGAACAGAGCAGTCCGCGAGGGTGAATTCGAAGCCCCATACGATCTCAATCAGGACGGCATCGTGAATGGGTTAGACCGGGACGTATGGGTGCGTGACTTGCGGCAAACCTGGTACGGTGACGCCAATCTCGACCAGGAATTTAACTCAGCTGATTTCGTGACCATCTTCGCGCAAGGTGAATATGAAGATCAAATCGAGCTGAACTCGGGCTGGGAAGATGGCGATTGGAATGGCGATGGTGACTTTACGAGTTCCGACTTGGTTGTCGCGTTGGCCGACGGTGGTTACCAAAAAGGAGAGCGAGCAGATTTGGCGGCCGTGCCAGAACCTACCACTGGCTGGTTGCTGGTGATCGGTCTGCTCAGTTCGCTTACTCTAAGGCAGCGGCAGGCTGCAACTTGAGTGGCTCGAGTTATTGCGATGGCAATTCGTTCTTCGGCACGACGAATAAAACTCGCAAATCACGGTTGGGCAACGACGGCTTTAATCGTCGCAGTTTTTCCGTCATCGACTCAAATCCCTCAGCTTCACCCCCCGACTGCTCATCAGCGTCGGCATGGGGAGCCTCCCGTACCCGTTGCTCGGGCAACCCACCGAAATGCAGATTTCCACGGCGCTCTGGACGGGTGAAGAAAACAATCGCCGGTCCATCCTGCAAAAGAGACCCACTGTCATCGTGTTGCGGGTCTTTTGCTGGAACCACCGTCGACGATTCGATTGGGGCTCCCGGTTGCAACGCGGTGGCAACCTTTCCTTCCTCTTCCGCACTGGCTTCTTCCGCACTGGCTTCTTCAATGTGATTTTTGAAAAGCAACGCAGACAATTGGGCATATTCTGGCGAGTTAGCATCGAAACGAGAGATGCTCGCCACATCGATCGATCGATCTTCCAAACCAGCCCTGCTATTCGACTTCGTCTTTCGATCCGCTGCCGGCTGATCCCGCAGTGCCGATTCGTGCAGCTGCGAAATAGGTTTGAGCTGTGCGAGGCTATTCGCAAGTTGTTCCGGTGATCCTTCTGCTGCAAACAGATCAACCTCATCGGGACGTAATCCCGTCGGGGCTTGGATTCCCAAGCGTTGCTGATTGTGCGACGGACTTCCGGATGGCTTGTTGGATTTCGTGACAAAGACAACAGCATCAAAGGGAATCGCAGAGGCGAAACGTGCCGATGAAACAACCGGATCAGCTTCCAATTTGGCTGCCGCACCAAAGATGGTATCCGCAGGCAATTGGTCCGCACGCGTGGTCGTTGAAGACCGGTTAGACTCAGCCGTCAGCCCACCTCCGAGTGGTGGAGCAGCCATTTTCGCTTCAGGGAGAGACTTGTCCATCGCCTCATCCGTTGCGAACGAGTCGGTTGCCAACGACTTCGCCTGAGGAAACTCGAGATCCGGCGATTGAGCGTTGGGTTGTGATCGGGCCGAATCAGCTTGATTAAAAGCCACATCGGTTCCAACTCCTTGATCACGAAACACGACCATGATCACCAGAGCGGCAGCAATCGCCATTCCCGCCCAAAAGAAGCGTCGCACAACACCCGGTGGTGGGTGGGAGGCTGGGGCTTGTGGGGTTATCGGATTTGCGTGCGCGTCGTTCACCTGATTCTGCGCCCGATCCAAAACTCGTTTATGAAATTGATGATCGAGTCGATAGTTGGGCAACGTTTCCAACTTGTCGCGCAGCGTTGTTAGCTCCTCAAGCATCTGACGATACCGAGGCTCTCGCGCCATCACCTCTTCAACGCTTTGGCGTTCTTCGACGGAGAGCTCCCCATCCAAGTAAGCGCTGATCATCTCGTCGGCGAATTGTGGACTTTGTTTTGACATGAGCTCCAGGCTTGTCGTGCGATTCGATTAACACTCTCCTCGGGATAGCACGACAGCACTTCCAGTCTAGGTTTCGGTCTTTTCCGACAAAACCGTCTTCAAACGCTGCTTCAAGTGAATTCTAGCCCGGTGCAGTCGACTACGTACTGTACCCACCGGTAAATCCAAGATCTCTGAAATGGTTTCGTAACAACAACCTTCCATTTCCCGTAAAACGAGTATTGAACGATGTTCGTCGCTCAGTTCGCTGATGGCCAGATGAATTTGGCGAGCTCGTTCTTCACGTTCCAGCCGTTCTAGTGGTTCCTCGGAATCGTCGGCAGGTTCGGCGCCGGCCGTTTCACGCGACTGCTCAACCGATAGTTCAGGGCGTTTGCGGCGAAGCCGGCTGATCCAAAGATTGAACGCGATCCGATACATCCACGTGTAAACACTCGCCCGGCGTTGAAACGTGTTGAGCTTCAAAAAAGCTTGAACAAACGTTTCCTGCGCGACATCTTCCGCCTCCTCGTGACAGCCGATCACATGTACCAGAGTGTTAAACAACCGATCCTGGTACTTCTGGATCAACTGGCCAAAGGCTGCGTTGTTGCCAGCAAGCGTCTCGTCAATTAACAGCGCATCTTCTTTCACATTTGCTCCGAAAACTGAGACGCCAAGAGGCGATCAAAAGTTCCCTACCGAAAAACAAATCCCACGACGAAGGTGGAACCGCTGACATTTTCTAACAGACCCGATCACCCAAGTCACTACGAGGGCGTAAGTTACCGGTCACAACGAGCCGATCGAATTTGGTCGCGATTCGCTCGCATTTCAGTCCTGACCCATTCTCTCGCGGAGCCAATTTGGCGATGCGATTCTGGCCACTCGGTCAGCAGCCACGCGCGGATTTGGTGCTGCTCCCCAACCGGTATCTTGCCTGAAAGTTGTTTTTTTTTCAAATTTCGGCAGCGGGCCGCTTTTAACGGGGATCGGTTCAGCCATGTTTAGCAGACTCAATCCGCCATACGTGCCGATGTAAATCGCGGCTGCCGCAGTACAAAAGCCCAGAGGACAATCGTACCAATCGTGATCGCGACACTCACATTTTGCGAGATTGTCATTTGAGCCATAAAGGTGTTTTCATCGGTACGCACCCATTCCAACAGAAAGCGAGTCACGGCATACAGACTCAACAACAATGCGATAACCTGACCATGTCGATTTCGAAATGGGAAGTAGGCTAACGTCAGGAGAAAGATCAGAAAGGCATTCAACGAACTGTAAAGCTGCGTTGGATGAACCGGCAAACTGCGTTCTGGCATTCGATCGATCGTCCAACTCACCTGCCGACCATCAGCCATTTGCAGTTCAAGTCGTGGTCCACTTCGCTCCAGCAGTGCCTGTGCATGGGGCAAATTCTGGATCGAATAACCGTTGACCGCGACAATTTGCTCACCCACGGCCAGATCCACATTGGCGACCGGTGACTCCAAATCCAATTCGCCAACAAGGACACGTTCATTCTGATCTTCTCGAATTCGGATACCGTGCAGATATCCAAGCGACTGCTGATAAACATACGGCGGGCTGCTAGCAGGAAAGGTAACTGACCACGCCACGTCATGCTGACAGGGACCGCCGAAACAACATCCGTTCAACAGACATCCTAAACGTCCAATGGCTAAACCGAGCGCGAGACTCGGCGCAATTAAATCGGCCAGTGCAAGCGGATGCAACTTATGCTTGTAGGTGAAGTAGAGAAATCCGATTGCTGCACCGATCAAAGATCCGTACACGACCAGGCCTCCATTGACGACGCTCAGCATGTTACCCAGCGTCTCAATCAGCGTCTCGCCTTTCATCAAATCCCAATACTGGATGATGAAAAATAGTCGAGCTCCAATGATCCCTGCGAGAATCACTGCGAATCCCAAGCCAAAAATCAGGTCGGGATGCAAACCGGCTTTTTGGCTTCGATAGACGCCGAGGGTTACCGCAGACACGACGGCAAGCAGCAACATAACTCCATAACCACGAATGGGCAGTCCTCGCGCGGCAGACACGGGGGGAAAGGTTGCAAAACCAACTGGGACATCTTGTTCAATACGGGGGATCAGAAATACGATCGCCAGTGCAACCAAGCCGATCATCGGCAACAATCCGATTGCTTCTGATTTTCCATCCGCGCGTCGGATAGCTCGCAGCACGAGCAGCCCACCCACAAACAACCAGATGATCAATAGCCAGCCCACCCCGAACACATCCAGCGGTCCCAATTGTTCGGGTATGTAAAAGAGTGTTTGCCGCACGCCTGGGATCCCTTCGGCTTATGCTCAGCAACTAAGTCAAACCCGACTCAGACTCGCGCCTGAGCTGACGATTGTCGATTAAGCGTGTCGAGCCAACATAGGCTGCAACGAGGACAACGGCGGAGGTTGCGACCTCCGTGAGAGGCCGAAGCGTTTTCGCACACCGCACAGCGACATAATCGACTCGGTCAATCGGGCCCTCGGCCAACGTTTGCCGCACCTCGTTTTCAAGAACCCTTGGGTCACGTTCGCCGGCTGCAAAACATTCAGCAGCGCGTTCCAGTCCCTTTGAGATCAGCAGCGCCGTTTTTCGTTCGCTTGCACTCAAGTATCGATTACGCGAACTCATCGCCAAACCGTCAGCTTCGCGAATAATCGGACATGACCGAACCTCCGTTGACACGTGCAGGTCACGCACCATATCCCGAATCACCAGACACTGCTGATAATCCTTGCAACCAAAGAAAGCCAGATCAGTGGGTAAGATCTGAAACAGCTGCAAGACAATCGTGGCAACTCCACGAAAATGTCCTGGGCGGGATTTCCCTTCGAGATCGTCGCCAACTTTCGGAGCCGTCACGAAGGTCGTGAAATCCGCTGGGTAGATTTCATTTTCCTGGGGATGAAAAACCAGGTCAACGTTGTAGTTCGACAATGCTTCAAGATCATCCGACAAGGTGCGCGGATATTGCGACAAATCTTCCGAGGGTCCGAATTGCGTCGGATTCACAAAAATGCTGACTACAACGTAGTCGCATACTTCGGTGGCCGCCCGCACCAAACTTAAGTGACCCTCGTGCAGGGCACCCATGGTCGGAACCAGTCCGACAACTTTGCCTGCGACACGTGCTTGATTCACGAGTTGCGTGGCCTCTCGACAAGAATCGATCACCTGCGGTCGCGCGGAAGTCAATGTTGCGGGCTTCACTTTTTTTGCTATTACTCTCATTGCATGCCGAGAAACGCTGCGGCAATCTCATCCTTAAATCGGTCCGCATCAGACGATGCGATCTCTAACCAAGGAAACCGATTGTCTCGACAAATTGCTTGCTGCCAGTCTGGCCAATCGGAAGAAGTATCCGCCTCCGGCGACGGGCGACAATAGATCAACAGTTTCGGTGGCGGCAGTTGCGATAAACGTAGTTGCCACTCTCGCAACCACGCCAACCGTTGTGCCATAGCGGATTGCCGATTCACGACGATCTCCGTTTCACCCAACCAAAAACCACAAATCACATTTGCATTTTCTTTGCACCAAGACGATTCCAGAACCAAGCTCTGTCTCCGCTGGGCCAATTCTATCGCTTGATCGTCAGCTGGAATAGTCAAGTGACAGTCTGGTCCAATTGGATCTTGGATAAACTCGCACGCCAAAGACGAACAGATTTGGGGTAAGCGATCGTCAAATCGACTGGAAGTAACGACGAATCGCTGTGCTTCCGACCCCAGATGCTGCCACATCCGCCCGACCGTCCAGCCGAGTTCGGGATGACGCATTTCCGCAGCAATTTCTTGGCACGGTTCGAGCACAAATCGGCGCACGGGCAACCAAGGGTGTGGCAGCGTGAGCTGTGAATCACGAACCGTTACACCCTCAAATATCAGCAAGTCGATGTCCAGTGGCCGTGCGTCCCAACGCTGAGAGGGAACTCGACCCGCGAGCCGTTCAATTTCCTGAGTAATCACCAATAAGCCGCCAGGCGATTCATCCGTTTCCACTAGCACGGCTGCATTCAGAAAGCCAGACTGACCGCCGGGACCACCAACTGGGGTTGTTTCGAGACGACGACTCTGCCGAAGTATCCGGATCGATGCCGCCGCACTGAGTTGCTCGATCGCTCTATCCAAGTTTTGCGATCGATCACCAAGGTTGGATCCCAGAGCCAGCAAGCAAATGGACATCTTAAACTGGACACCGCATCGGCAGAAAACTAGAGAAAAAAAACGCGGGAGGTCACTTCCGAGTGGCCAGAGATAGGACCGAAGCCATTACCCCATGGTGGTCGTCGCGTCCGTCGGTCGCCACCCCCCGCGTCATGTATCGTCAAATCTTACTTGGAGCGAGCCCAAGCAGGACGAGTGAACCTTGAAGTTCGCGGCAACACGCGTCAGAAGCCGCTCGTCCCGCATGCACTGTGCGGTAAAAATACCAACAGAACTGTTTATGGAAGGCCCACTATTGCCATGCGGGACTTAAACCCCACGAGGACTTGTTTCGCATGTCTGGACATTGTGCCGACCTTCAATCGATTGTCAACCAACCTCATCAAAACTTTTTAATTCACCAGGTGGCAAAGCCATGTATCAAAGCAAACTATCCCAGCGTAAATTATAGGAGTCGGTTCATCCACGGATGGCAACAGACGGTCAAATGATTCCGCATTTTCAAACACCTTACCGATAGGAGATGTCCTATCTCATCGGTTCAATCAGTCAACTAGGCTTGAACCATCAAACAAGAAACTCTTTCAGCATTTTTCTCACGGCCAAAACGAGGCGTAGAATCTTAGAATTGGCTATTGCACACTGAGCAAGCCGATCCGACGTTTCTGCACAAAACGCCAGCGAGCACGTTTTCCATGGAACCAACACGACCGAACGACGACTGTTCCAAGGTGCTTGATACGGCAATCAACCAGTTAGCTCGCGAGTCGGCTAGTCCCAACTCGGCCGATAGTGAGGTCGTACTGTCATCGTTGCGACGCTTGCTGAGCCCTGTCGTTTGTCGACGATTAGGAATCTACGATTGGCCCGAAGATTTCCTTCTTTCGGTCGTCATTCCCGTTTTCAACGAAGCCGCCACGGTAGCCACGTTGATTCAACAAGTTCGGGAGGTTGGAGTGCCTTGCGAATTAATCGTGGTTGACGATGCGAGTACGGATGAAACGGAGAAAATCCTGGCAGAGATTCCCGATCAAACGAAACTCACCATCCTTCGGCACGAGACAAACCAAGGTAAAGGTGCGGCAATTCGAACAGGGCTTGCAAAGATCCGTGGCACGGTAGCTGTCATCCAAGACGCAGATCTCGAATACAGCCCGATCGACTTTTTGTTTCTACTCCTCCCAATTCTCGAAGATCGTGCGGATGTGGTCTACGGCAGTCGATTTAGCTCCAACGATCGTCCGGTTGCCAGATACTGGCACCAAACGGGCAATCGAGTGGTGACTTGGCTGTCAAACATGTTCACAAATTTAAAACTGTCCGACGTGGAAACTTGCTACAAATTGATGCGTCGGGAACTGGTGGAACAGGTATTACCGTCGCTGCGCGAAAATGGGTTTGGCATAGAACTGGAAATAACCGCCAAACTTGCAAGAATCAAAGGGGTACGGTTTTACGAGCTACCCATTTCTTATTCTCCGCGTGGTTACGCGGAAGGGAAAAAAATCGGCTGGCGAGACGGATTTTGGGCACTCTGGTGCGTGTTTCGTTACTCGTTCCGCTACTGATGGGTAGGCAGTTGGCCGCACATTCGGCTCAACCGGAACGCGCAACAAGCAGTTACCCCCATTAGCAGGGGCGCCGCCCGACAAATCCGCAAAAACGCTTATCTTTCGCAAACTTAACGCCCGGACAAAGATATTCGCGCTTGTTCACATGGATTGTCCAATTAGTCTCGATGTTTAAGGACGTGACAGTCGCATTCGCAATTGTTCGTCCCCGGCCATTCGGCCAGATGAAGCGAAGTTTGTCGGGATATCGCCAGGATCGGCTTCCCATGCTCTTAACCCTTCCGTGACGCCTGCAAAGAGAGGGAGCAACTTTGATCGAGCAGCGTACAAACCAACTCACATTTGGTGACAACATGAAGCAAAAGTTCCTAGTAATCAATTGTAATGAAACCGACGTCGAAGAACTGCGAATGCGATTAGGCGAACGCCAATTCGTGACTTGCGAAACGATTGACGAAGTCACTCGCCATTTGCCCCTACCCTCCCGGGCCGTTGTGATGTCGCAACAGCCAGCTGAAACACCCGTCCTCCAGGTCAATGGCCATGAACCTAGCACCGGTAAGAGCGAACTCGAAGAGTTAGTTCAAGGTGTCTTGGAACAAAACAATGGTCATGCGAGAACGTTGGCAGCTCGAGTAGACATGCTTGAGCAGAAGATCATCGAGTACTCGTTAAATCGCAATGGCCAGCACCGCAAAGAAACTGCAGCGGAACTCGGTATCAGCCGCGTCACGCTCTACAACAAAATGAAGAAATTCGGTTTACTCGGCTGACACCAAGTCCGCATGGTTGACCAGCACTGAGGTCACCGAACTTGGCGTGAACCGAGATTTAAACCTTCGCTTCAGAAAAAGGCGTTGCACCTTAGTCGGGTGCCAACGCCTCTTTCTTTTTCTTTCACAAGGCTATTTGCGTGCCAAAGTCTAGCGCCTTGCGACAACTTTGTGAAAATGCAACTGCACTTCCCGATCAACGACGCGTCGGACACCCTCAACCAGACATTGAGGCTCGTTATCGGCTTCCCCAATATGTCGTACTTCGTCGAGCGTTGCGCCGGGAGACACCGCAAAGGTGGTTTGGCAAATGATCTGATTGCCGGCATCCAATTCGGGAACGATGAAATGGCAGGTCGCACCGAAGGAGAGCATGCGACATTCATAAGCATCATGGTAGGGTCGAATCCCGGGAAACCCTGGCAACAGACCATGATGCAGATTTATGATTCGTCCTCCCGCATATTTCCAACAGATGTTGGGCGGCAAAACACGCATGTAGCGAGCCAGAATAATGTAGTCCACATCGTATTTATCAAACGTGGTCACCATGCGATCGAGATCGGGTCGACCCCGTTCATCACCAATCATCTCCCAATCGCAACCAAATTGCTCGGCCAATCCACGACAATTGGGGCGATTGCCGACCATTACCGTCGCGTCAGCCCGAATCTGCCCATCTCGAATTCCGCGCAGTAGGGCCAGCGCCGGTTCGGGACGATAGGTGGTGCAAATGGCCAAACGCGGGCGTCGCACGGGATTATCTGGCGACCAGACACGAACCGATAAATTCGTCTGGTCAGCAATTTGACGCATCGCACCGCGCAAGTCTTCCAATTTAGCCTGATCCAGTTCGAGTCGCAGCAGCATGGCGAACAGCGCTTCATCGTCGTGGTCATACATCTGGATTTCAGCAAGATTTGCCCCCTCACCTGTCACATAGTGAATGATGGGGTCAGCAAGGCCAACATTATCCGGGCCGACAGCGGTTATAACGATCTGCATAAATCTGCCAACAAAAGGAATTGGATGAGTTCCGCGTCCCGGATCCTGGCCAACCGACGCCAGAAAGCGGGAAGAGTTTTCTGAAGCATACAACCAGGGACCCTAGACGCTGTCCAGCAAACCGAAATCGGGTGCGATTTTCTGAAGATTCCGCGTCATGAAGCGTTTAACTTCTGCGGTCGTCTTTAATTCCAACGCCCGTTGCAAGGTTTCCTCCGCTGCTGCGACCGAGATCACGCTGGCCAACTGTTTGATGCGAGGAACAAAAGCCGGACTCATACTAAAGTCCCGCAGGCCCATTCCCAGCAGCAAGACAAACGCCCTGGGCTGTCCGGCCATTTCGCCGCATAAGGTGACCGGTTTACCGGCCGCATTGCAAGTGCGAATAACACTCTGCAAAACTCGTAATACGGGCGGACTGAGTGGCTGACAAAGGTGATTGACCTTCGGGTTGTCACGGTCAGCGGCCATCAAGTACTGGATCAGGTCGTTTGATCCGATCGAGACAAAGTCGACCACATCCAAAATTAGCTCCAGCGAGACGGCGGCGGCGGGCACTTCCAACATCATACCGATCGGTACTCGACCAATCGGCTGACCCTCTCGCTGCAGTTGCCGTTTCGTGCGGCGGACCAAACTGTGCACTCGTCGCATCTCTTCGAGCGTAGTGATCATTGGAAACATCAAACGAACTTCGCAGCCCGCACCGCTGGAATCGGCGGCGGCTCGCAACACGGCTCGGATTTGCTTCGTGAAGAACTCCGGATGCTCAAACGACAAACGGATGCTGCGCCAGCCCAAAAACGGATTCGCTTCTTGATGCGCATGGCCCAGATAAGGAACCGTCTTATCACCGCCAATATCGAGCGTCCGAATCGTCACCCGACGATTCGGACTCTTTGCGACAATCTCTCGATAGTCACAAAGCTGCTCTTCTTCCCCGGGAACATCAGTGTGAGTCAAATAGAGAAACTCAGTCCGATAGAGCCCGACCCCATCGGCACCCATCGCCACCGCCGCTTCCGCATCAACCACGCTGTTAATATTGGCGAGCAATTGCAACTGAGTCCCGTCCGATGTGACGGCTGGCAAATCGCGATTTTCGGCCAAATGGTCTTGCAGCTCGAAAAACTCGCGCTCGAGCTTGATATAGGCCGAAAGCACTTCGGGATCCGGATTGACTTCCACATGGCCAGCTCGGCCATCGACAACGATTTTGTCTCCCGTTTTGACCTGACGCAGAATGCCTTTGACAGCTGCCACCGCCGGAATACCTCGGCTACGCGCGATAATCGCCGCGTGACTGGTCTGACTACCCTGTTGCGTCACAATCCCTTGGACTTCCACATCGCCCAGAGCAACCGCCTGAGATGGCAACAGCTCGTCCGCCACAATGATCAGCGGACCCTCGATACTGATAGTGTCAGGTTTCAAGACATCCGTCAGAACCTCACTCAGCCGGATCACCACGTCCCGCACATCACCTAACCGCTCCCTCAAATAGGTATCGCGCGTTCGAGAAAACAGCTTGGTGTATTCTTCGAGCAACTGTTGGAGAGCCGCCTGGGCATTCATCCGATCATCGACGATCCAGCCGCGAACCTTCTTGGTGAAAGCGGAGTCTCGCAAAATGGCTTCATGAACACTGAAGATGGCGGCCGCTTCGTGCCCCACTTGGGAAGCCACCTTTTGCTGGAGAGCCCGCAATTGCTGACTCACCTTGTCTCGTGCCGCTTCATACCTTGCTAGCTCGGCCGTGACCTCCTGGTCTTCCAACCGTTTTGTGTCGGGATTCACAAATATTTCGTGAATACAATAGGCCGTCCCAACGGCGACTCCCGGTGATACCGCAATTCCCTTTCTCATAGCTTCAATTTACCAAAGCAACGCCACCGGCACATGCCGGGAAAACGATCTTCTCACTCGCGCACGACGAAAGAACCGCCAGTAAAGTCCCGAGAATCAGCATATCTTCCGTAAGAATAGGGCATTTGCCTCGGTTGAGTTAAATTCGGGCGATCGTTATACTCACGCGTTTGAATTGAAGTTGGTGATACGGATATCCCGACCTTCCTAATTCGACTGCGAAGTATCATGCGGCTCACTCTGGTTGACCGAATCATTGAATTGGAACCTGGTCGCATGATCAAGGCGACCAAGAGCCTCACTCTGGCGGAGGAATACTTAGGGGATCATTTCCCCTTTTTCCCTGTGATGCCGGGTGTGATGATGCTGGAAGTGATGTACCAGGCTGGAGCGTGGCTCGTTCGTTCGACAGAAGATTTCGCCCAGAGCATGGTCACGTTGTCGGAGGCAAATAACGTTAAATACTCTGATTTCGTGGAGCCTGGTGAAACGCTGGTTGTCACCGCAGAGATCATAAAGCAGGAAAATCGTGTTTATAAACTGAAATGCCAAGGTGAAGTCGATGGTGCAATCGCCGTTCGAGGACGCTTGGTGTTAGAAAGCTATAACCTTTCTCAATCGGAATCTGCGGACCCTTCCGTCGATAACTTCGTTACAAGGAATCTACGGGCGAAGTTCGGGATATTGTATCCGGCAGGAAATTCCGAAACCAAGAAATAGTACCGGGATGGCAGGTTAGCTTCGCAAGTCAACTTCCTGCGAAGGCAGACCGGATCTGGAAGCAATTTGACTAGTTGGGAGACCGTTCGAAATGCCAACCGAACAAGAGGTGTTTGATAAGATCAGAGCGGCTTTGGTGGATGCTTTGGGTGTCGATGACGACGAGGTCACACCCGAAGCCACTTTGGTCGGCGATTTGGGTGCCGAATCAATCGACTTTCTCGATATCGTGTTTCGCCTCGAAAAGGCGTTCAACATCGAGATTCCTCGGGCTGAATTGTTCCCCGAAGACATTCTGACCAACGCGGAATACGTCCAGGATGGAAAAGTCACCGATAACGGCGTGGCGGAGCTGAAAAAGCGAATGCCATTTGCCGACCTTTCCTCCTTCGAAGCCAACCCGTTGGTTCAAGAGTTTGGAAATCTGTTGACGGTCAACGACATGACTCGTTACGTCAGTAGCAAGGTCAACAAATAAGCCGTCATTCACATCTGGGAATTAACCTCGTCGGGCCTGACCCCCCTTAGGCCCGACGGCAGTCCGTCGAAGTTGCCATGCGATGGTTTTGGATCGACAAATTTAAGTCCTTCGAACGTGGCCGCTCTGCCACGGCAGTGAAAGCCGTTTCCTTAACGGAAGAACATCTGCAAGGCTATTTCCCTGGCTACCCGGTCATGACACCCACCTTCGTGCTCGAAGGCTTTGCTCAAATGGGCGGGATTCTGATCAGTGAAATACAGGAATACAAAGAAAACGTCGTGCTGGCGAAGGTCAGTCGGTCCAAGATTCACCGCTATGCAAAAGCCGGCGAACTGATGGACTACTCCGTCAATCTGCTCAGCTTGCAAGAAGACGGAGGATTGATCGAAGCGACAAGTCACATCAATGGCGAATTGCAAGTCGAAGCCGAGTTGACCTTCGCACAAGTCAGTCGCACCGTCATTGATCGTAAGTTTTTCGAGCCCGTCGGCTTGTTACAGATGCTGCGGATCTACGGACTCTATGACGTGGCCGTGGATGCCGAAGGCAATCCATTGAAAATTCCCGCATATCTACTCGAAGCTGAAAAGGCCGCAACTGGCACCTATTTTTGACCGAGTCAGGCGTCGAGCACGATTCGCATACCTAGCCCCCCAATCGGGAACCCGGAAACCAAGGACCTTTTTTGACATGAGAAAGCGAGTGGTGATCACCGGTATCGGATGCATCAATCCGATGGGCAATGATGTCGAGACGATGTGGCAGGGACTCAAAGAAAGCCAGTCGGGCGTCGATTACACCACCGTGTTCGACGCTAGTCGGTTTCCCACCAAGATCTCAGCTGAAATACGCAACTGGGATTTAACCGATGTTGGGGAAGATGAAAAGAAATGGACCGAGCGAGCACGCCACACACGGTTTGCGGCCGGAGCCGCACGACAAGCCATTGACTCGTCAGGTTGCCTCGACGTCACCCCAGACCCAACACGCTTTGGAGTTTACCTCGGAAGTGGTGAAGGCAATCAAGATTTCCTCTCGTTCGCAAAGATGGTCACAGCCGGACTGACGGAAGAAGGAATTGATACCAGTCTCTTTATCAAGGCTGGACTCGAATCACTCGATCCGATGGCCGAACTCGAACAAGAGCCAAATATGCCTGCGGGCTATATGGCCAGCATGTTCAACGCGCAAGGCCCCAATGCAAATTGTCTCACCGCCTGCGCCGCAAGCAGTCAAGCGATCGGGGAAGCGACCGAAATTATCAGACGGGGTGACGCCGACCTGATGCTATCGGGCGGAACCCATAGCATGATTCATCCCTTTGGCGTCACCGGCTTTAACCTGCTCACCGCGCTCTCAACCAGCAACGAAGAACCTCAAAAAGCGTCCAGACCATTCGATCGACTACGAAATGGGTTTGTCCTAGGTGAAGGGGCCGCCATGGTCGTGCTGGAGGAATTCGAGCATGCCAAAAAACGAGGTGCCCAAATCTTCGGCGAAGTTCGTGGCTATGGGACAACCGCCGATGCTTATCGTATTACCGATATTCATCCCGAAGGACGCGGAGCCATTGCCTGCATGAAAATGGCGCTGAAAGATGCCGGTGTTTCACCCCAAGATGTTGACTATGTCAACGCTCACGGAACCAGTACCACCGTGAATGACAAAGTCGAATCGTTAGCCTGCCGTCAAGTGTTTGGCGAGTTTGCCGATCAAGTACCCATCTCAAGTACAAAGAGCATGATGGGGCATCTGATCGCCGCTGCAGGCGTCACTGAACTGATTGTCTGTCTGCTGGCCATGCGAGATAGCGTGCTGCCACCGACGATCAACTACGAGAATCCTGATCCACTCTGCGATCTCGATTACATCCCCAACACGGCTCGTGAAGCCAGCTGCAACATCGCGCTGAATAACAGCTTTGGCTTCGGTGGCCAAAACATCACGCTGGTCGTGGGACGGCCACTCTGAGCCTAACCGAGCAATCGGACTTTCTCCAGTTCGTTATCCTCTCGGCCGGGAATCATACAGCCGACCGAACCGCGGGGATGGACTCGGATACTCGTCCTTTCAACTCTTTCGCACATCCGATTTTCGCACATCCCAAACCGCCCCCAACGGCGGGCGACTCATCCAGATCCATCGGTCTTCCAGACCACTACCGACCAATGCTGGGAGGGTTCGGATTCAGGAAATCACGGGGCCCCCGAGTCGTGTAGTAAGGGTACGTAATGCCGGGTTGAGCTGGTCCCGTTGCTGGACCGGGCATGTTGCCGACGTGAGACTGCGGTCCTCGAAAATGCTTGTTGTGTTTTCCGGCCAGCGGACCACCCTGCCCACCATTAGGCAAGTAGTTCCTGCTCGCCCCGTAAGGTTCCACCACTGCACAAGCACCACCTCCAGCACAATCGCCACCGCAATCAGAACAACCTGATTTCTGTGGACCTAGGTGGCAACCTAGGGATAATGAAGCAGCAAGCAGTACAGCGGATGCGAGAATTCCTCGATTCATGATTGAGCTCGTTTTACGTTCATGAAGTTGATTTCGGTGCTCGCGCATTCGCGAACCTCCCCCCTGATCTAAAGTTTCCATCGACGACAAACTCGGAATAATTGAGGAATTCCGCAGGACCCCGCAAAGCAACCTAACCACTCCACCCTTCATTCGTCCCATCTACGAGCGTTCACGGCTATGGCAGCTAGCAAAAACAAATGGCAGCTTCGAAGTCCACTCTCTGAACCGAGTCGCAAGCCGGATCGTGAACCAACCGGTGAAAGTCCTTTTCAACCCAATCCGCGCAAGCCTCTCTGGCAACCACGCTTCGGACTCGGTTCGATGATGCTCATACTGCTCGTTGCCGCGATGACGGCAGCGATCGGCCGCCAACTAATCCAAGCGGTCGTTTCGGGAACCTCTTCACGCGTCATCTTTGTGATGTTCGTACTCGTGCTCCCCGTCATACTTCTGATTGTCATGAATCTGCTTCGGCTCGGCAGCAACTGGTTTCGGCGCCAGCCAAGACGAAAATAGTGGTTTTTTTTAAAGAACCAAGGTCGTTTGGCACACCTATTGCATTTAATGCTGTCGTTCAGAACGAAGACATGGGGCCGGTACTGAGAAGAGGCAAATTGTCGGGGTCGGTCCTGAAGAGGTCTCTGAACACACGCGGGAAGCTCGATTTCTGCTGTTTCGGAACAGAGAATGAGGTTGGAACAGCGGAGATGAGGCAAATCGAGCGATTAGCAATAGCTAATTCCGCGACAAATAGGCGAGTCAGGTGTCGGAAACCTGGCTCGCCTGTTTTATTTTGATCGCATCAAAATAATACACTTCTCTTCATTTCGATCAATTTTGCAACACTCAAAATGTCGGGTCGATTGTCGCTGGCGAGCAAAAACGGGCTCCAGAAAAAAAAAAATGGGAGTCCTAAGCGCGGTTTACAAACACGTCGAAATTGGGGCAGCCAACCTTCCTTGACGGTCGATCAACGCGCCTGAGAGACTGGCGGCAGTCGATCAACATCCGAAGTGTTTCGTGATTGAAACCCCTGTTTTTCTGTTTCGAAACGGCCTTGTGCTAAAAAGTCGGGAGCAGAAACTTGGCCTTTGAGTACATAATGGTCAAAGGGACGTTCTTTCACTGGAGATCACCACCTTTCCTTCACGAGCAAAATCGAGTCGATGGCTACGAGACAGAGACGAACAGTTTGTCGGGCGATCGGGATTTGGCAAATCCTTTTGCTGATTTCGCTGACGGTAAATTCTTCCGACTTGATCGGTAACGAGACATCACCAAAAGCTCTTCAAGGTCCATCGCGCGTCGCTCGAGATTTTGGGATTCCGCAAGTTGGTGTGATTAACACCCAAATCGGGCAGAGCTGGATCGATAACGAAGTAACACCTTCGGCAGCAGCAACGGACGGCGAATTTTGCCGCCGATTATTCCTCGATCTAATCGGGCGGATCCCTTCCACCACCGAGTTAGAAAGCTACTTGGCAGACCGTAGGCCGGGAAAGCAACGTCGATTGGTTGAACGACTTCTTTACGACGATGCATATCGGGTTGAATACACACGCCATTGGTCAACGGTGTGGAACAATACGCTCATCGGTCGAAGCGGTGGTGACGAGCGCAACAGTCCGATCGATCGCGACGGCATGTTGAAGTACTTGCGAGATAGTTTCGCACACAACAAGCCTTACAACACTCTGGTGAAAGAATTGGTATCGGCCACGGGTACCAATAAGCCCGGCACAGACAGCTTTAACGGAGCCGTCAACTTCCTAGCTGGGAAACTTGAGGAGGGCGCGGCTCAGGCGACCGCTCAAACATCAAAAATATTCTTGGGTTTGCAGGTGCAATGCACGCAATGCCACAACCATCCGTTCAATGAGTGGAAACAACAACAGTACTGGCAAATGAATGCCTTTTTTCGACAGACCAGAACGCTACGCCGCTATGAAGCAGGAACGCGTGACGTCCGATTTGTGGAACTCACAGACGAAGATTTTGCCGGTGAAGATCGACCCATCGAACCGGACATCGCCCGCGTCTATTACGAATTGCGAAACGGAAGACTGGAGGCGGCTCTTCCGACTTTTGTCGATGGGACATCGATCGACCCGAGCGGCTATCTTGAGGATGTGAATCGGCGCGAGCAACTCTCGCAATTGATTCTTCGATCTGATTACATGCCTCGAATTATGGTGAATCGAACCTGGGCGCAATTTTTGGGCTATGGCTTTACAAAACCGGTTGACGATATGGGCCCACACAACCCAGCCGTAAATCCGGAACTGCTCAACTATCTCGCGGATGAATTCAGCAAAAATAGCTACGACATCAAACAACTGATGACTTGGATCGTGTTGAGTCAGCCATATGGTCTCAGCAGCAAAACGACGAAGAACAATCGAGAGGACGATCCTCAGTTGGGCAACCCACCGCAATTCAGTCACTTTTACGTGCGGCAAATGACAGCTGAACAGCTCTACGAATCATTATTGCTAGCGAGTGGTGCAGCGGAGGCTCAGGGCAGTTACCAAAAGCAGCAAAAAGCCAAGGATGACTGGCTCCGTCAATTCACGATTGCTTTTGGCACCGACGAAGGGGATGAGACAACCACCTTTGACGGCACAATCACCCAAACCTTGATGATGTTCAACGGCGACCTGATCAAACAGGCAACGAAAGCTGAAAAAGGCAGTTTCTTGCATGACGTTGTCACCGATTCACGCAGTCGCTACACGAATCAAATTCAGCAGCTGTTTTTAGCAGCCCTGTCTCGACGAGCTAACAAAACAGAATCCAGAATGGCCCAACAGTTGTTGGCGGCTTACCCAGGTGACGGGAACGCCGCACTCAAGGATCTGTGGTGGGCCTTGTTAAATAGCAACGAGTTTATTTTGAATCATTGATTGCCAGCAAGGAGTAACATCGTGCGACATTCAAATCCTTGGATACCCTCGGGGATGTCCCGACGACATTTTCTGAAACATCTCGCCGGGGCATCGGCCATGACCATTCCCGCGATGTCACTCACGCGCAGTCTGGAGTTGCATGCCGACGAACTGAAGAAAAACCACAAGGCCGCCATCCTGCTGTGGATGGGAGGTGGACCTTCCACGATGGACATGTGGGATCTGAAACCAAACGCTCCGACGGGAGGTCCCTTCAAACCCATTAGCACCTCAGGGGACGTGCAAATCTGCGAGCACCTACCTTTGCTTGCAAAGAACATGCACCATTTGGCGATTGTCCGATCGATGAGCACCCAAGAGGCGGATCATGGTCGTGGACGCTATTACATGCACACCGGTTACGTGCCAAATCCCAACATCGAACATCCCAGTTACGGTTCCGTGATTTCCCATGAACTGATGCCTCAACGGAACGATCTGGAAATCCCGCCGTTCGTTTCGGTCGGCGGTAGCAGCGTAGGGCCCGGTTTCTTGGGAATGGCTTGGGCACCGTTCGTCGTCAACTCGAACGGCAATATCAAGAACCTAAAAATGGGAAAGGACGCGGATCGATTAGAGCGTCGCATGGCAGCATTGAAGCTAATCGAGACCGGATACATTGGTCAAAATCGCGGATCCGCTGGAATCGACCACGCCAAGGTGCTCGACAAGACGCTCAGCCTGATGACGAGTGAACAGATGAAGGCGTTCAAAGTTCGCGAGGAATCGGAAGCCACTCAAGAACGATATGGGACCGATAACTTCGGCCGCGGATGCTTGATGGCGCGACGACTCGTTGAAGCAGGCGTACCATTCGTCGAAGTCGATTTGGGAGGTTGGGACAATCACAGCAACATCTTCCCAACACTGCAAAACGACAAATTACCCAAAGTCGACCAAGCCATGAGCGCCCTCATCGAAGATCTGGAACAACGCGGTCGGCTGCAGGATACGGCCATCATTTGGATGGGCGAATTCAGCCGCACACCGCGGATCAATGGCAATACGGGCCGCGACCATTGGGCTCGAGCCTGGAGCGTCGTACTCGGTGGCGCGGGGATGAATGGCGGAATCGCGGTTGGCGCCACTAATGCCGACGGTACCCGAGTGGAAACTGAGCCCTACACGTCGCAAGACATCATGGCAACGGTCTGCAAATCACTCGGTATTTCGATGGAAAAAACGTTTGCTAGCCGCAGCGGTCGGCCGATGAAAATCGCCAATGGAGGCAAAATTGTGACCGAATTGTTCTCCTGAAGCTTGGGAAGCTACTCGCGCATAAAACACAGAGCGTGAACCCCATCCCTCGAACTACCCGCGGCAATCGGCTCGCCAAAGCCCAATTTCGACCGAGCAAATGCTCGGTCGCCTTCGTCTATGCCGCAGCTTGAGCAAACCCATCGACGGCGAAATTCCCCGGATTGTGCCACATTCAAGCGAATCGCAAGGTGATCTAACCCTTCAGATCGACTAAAATAGAGTCCATGTAACTGGCTTCTTATTCGGTACCATTGATCAAAACGCGAGACGTTGTCGCACCCCGGTAGGCGTTGCTCGGAAAACGAAAGCGCTAGCCAGGTGAAACACGGCAAAATCCTTGCTTCGTATTTTGAGTACTTTCGTCATCCAGAAACGCTTATCCTATGTCAACGGCCCGCGATGTATCGTCGTCTGAATCGATCGACGCGGCTCAGTTGATCGAGGATCATCAGGCTGGCATTTGGCGCTACCTTCGTGCGTTGGGCTGCGACTGCAACGAAGCGGATGATCTGACCCAAGAAACCTTCCTAGCAGTATTGCAGCGTCCGTTCAATCAATACAACGCTGCGGCAACCGCCGGTTACTTACGAAAAGTGGCCTACAACCGATTCATCAGTGCGAGACGACGATCTGGAAAGGTCGTCCTCATGGAACAGATTGAGGAAGTCGACCAAGCCTGGAGTCGCTTGGCCACCGAAGATCAAGGAGAAGCCCTCGTCGGAGCGCTGAAGGATTGCTTGAGTCAGCTCTCGGATCGAGCGAGGTGGTCTTTGGAAATGCGATTTCGAGAGCGGAAATCTCGAGTTGAAATTGCAGAGGCATTACAGATTACGGAACATGGCGCTAAGAACTTAATGCAACGTGCAAAGAAGCAACTACGTGACTGCATCGAAGGAAAAGTGACATGACGGCGAACGGCGCCGAAGACGAATCAAAAGATCCACTGCTCGAGTCTTGCTTGGAGGAAGTCCTCGGCGGCCGAACGCCCCCGGACCTCAAGCAACAGATACTCGCGCGGCATGCGGATCAAGCGAGGATCACACCGTCGGCGAATCCGGCTGCACCCCCGGTCCAATCGAAGGTGCGCAGCGTCAACGCGAACAACCGAAATCGTGTTCGAGCACTCAGTCGGTCTCAACGATTGGCGGTCATTCTGATGGTAACGACGGCCATTGGCTTGGTTGCGATCGTCGGATTCCTTAATTTCCCGACCTCTTCAACGACCGCACCACCCAACGTTGCGACTCGAAAGACCGATCCGGCTTTGACGCCACCCGAGCCAACCGATTTCATTTCTCCAATCGAACCGGCGCTTGTTGACGTATCGCCCAAGGTGTCGCCCGCACCGACAACTCCAATCGAACCCGCAGTCATCGCTTCCGCTGTCACACCACCGCAAGAAGTAGATTCCGAAACCAAAGCAGATCCCGTACGACTGGTGAGTGATGACATCGTCACTTTGATTAATGCACAAATCCAACAGGGTCAGCAAATTGCCAAGATCGAACCCGCAGCATTAATCACCGATGAGACATGGTGTCGCCGCGTCTATCAGCGTGTCTTGGGACGAACGGCCAGTGATGAAGAACTACGACGCTTCAACCGGATGACTGGCGACCGTCGACAAGCCTTGTTGCATGAATTGTTTAATGAAGAATGGTATCGCAAGGAATACGCCTCGCACTGGGCAAACATCTGGACCAATCAGTTGCTGAGCAATCCTGGCGACACCAAGAATGCCAATTCGCTCCGCGCGGGATTGCGTCGACACTTGCAAGCCACTTTCCAACAGGGACAACCCTACGATCAGTGGGCAGCGGATCTGATTAAGGCCGAAGGCAGCAATTCCGTTCAAGCGGACGACTTCAACGGCGCCACGAACTACCTGTTGGCATTTCGTGACGATCAAAAGCGTTCTCAAATTGCGGCCGAAGTCTGCCGAGTGCTTCTCGGCCAGCGGGTGGGATGTGCACAATGCCACAACAATGAACGAGACCAACAGAAGCAAGAAGATTTCTGGGAACTCGTTGCCTTTTTCCGACAACTCAATTTTGAAGTGTTGCGACCGGGAATTGCTCGGCTGGTCGATCGCGATTTCGCCGGTGATCCGGGTGCCGAAGCCGGCGCGGTTCGTTTTCAGCGGCAAACGGATGGAAAATGGCAAGACGTGTTCCCTCGCTTCTGGGATGAAAAGGTCCTCGCTTCCGACGGAAAGCTCGCCGACGGGAATCGACGAGAAGAATTTGCCAACGCGATGGTTTCTTCGCCAATGTTTTCGGCCGCTGCGGTGAACCATGTTTGGTCACAACTTTTGGCCTTTGGTTTTAGCTCACCGGTAGATGACATGGGACATCACAATCCGGTTGCTCACCCTGAACTGCTTACTTCGCTCGCCCAACAATTCGAGCTCCACGAGTTCGATACCTCGGAACTGATTCGTTGGATCGTCATGAGTGAACCATTCAATCGCTCACAAGTGATCACGGCAGCCAACGGCAAGGACGCGCCGCTGCTCGGTTCCACCGCCTACTTCAGCCGTTTTTATCATCGGCCCATCTTGTTCTCAGATACAATGAATGGACTCGCTGGGCTGCAAAATGGCAAAGCCCAACTGGCAATGGACCAAGTCCCCGGTATCGATGTGATGCTCAACGCGCAAATCCAGTCGCTGTTGGATAAAGAGAAACCGAGTAATCCCAAGCCCAAGAAACCGGACGCCGAGTCATTTGGCAAACAGCTCTCAACTAATCATCAACGCCTGGCAGTGAGCCTTGCCAAGAGTTCGATGTCGAGCAATCAAAAGGTAGATCATATCTTCTTGGCCGTTCTTGGTCGTAAACCCAAGGCGATCGAGCTTGAGCAATCCGTTGCAATTTACGAAGCGGCCAAACCGTCGGAACGTGCGAGTGCCGTCGAACAACTGATCTGGGCATTGACTCGCACCAAAGAATTCGTGAGCCTCCACTAGTCCTCGCCAAACGGCGATTCAGCAGCAATATCGCTTTGCTAAGCTGGCCCCTCAATCACTCGACTGCTGCTTCGCTTCTTCTCGCGACATCTTGCCAATCTCATTCTTCTTATCGCTGCTCGACCGTTTCTTCAAGTAGAGCTTGATTGGCACCTCGCCGAATGACAGTTGATCCCGCAAGACTCCCAAGAGATATCGTCGATAGGAGGCGGGAAACGCGGACGGATTGTTGCACATCAGGACGATCGTTGGAGGATGGCTACCAACTTGAGTCGCGTAATAAATTTTCGGACGTCGGTGCTGAAACAACGGCGGAGGATGATGGTCCAATGCATCTCGAATCAAACGATTCAATTTTCCCGTCGAAATACGCGACAGGGACTGCTTGTACAGCATCTGCGAGTGATTCAAAAGCGCTTTCACGTTCTTACCAGTTTCAGCCGTAACAAAAGCGATCGGAACGTGCCACATCGTTTGAAACGTATCGCGGAGATATGTAACCCATCTCTCAGTCGGCATTTGCGTGTGGTAGAGATCCCATTTGTTGACCACAAACACACAGGGCTTGTACTGCTCAGCGATGTAACCGGCTAACTGCTTGTCAACTTTTCCAATGCGCTGGCTCGCGTCAAAGAACAACAACACAACATCAGCCCGCCGAATGCTGCGTTTTGCGCGATGCGTCCCATAAAAATCAATGTTCGATTTAACGCTTTTGCTTTTCCGCAAACCGGGTGTATCAATCGCAATGAATTCTTTCCCATCTAATTCAAAGCGAACGTCAACACTATCGCGAGTCGTGCCAGCTACTTCGCTTACGATCATCCGGTCAGCTTTGGCCAAAGTGTTCACAAAGGTGCTTTTGCCAACGTTCCGCCGTCCAACGATCGCCGCCTTCATGATCGGCTCGACCACGTCCTCTTTTTCTTCCAACGCGGCTGGCAAGCGTTCAATGATCATGTCAATCAACTGTTGTCGGTTGCGATTGGCACGTGTACTGCCACTCAGCAATTTCCCCCGCCCGAGTCGATAAAACTCGTCAGCTTGCGGCTCATACCGCTCAGAATCGGCCTTATTGGCGAAACAAATAATCGGTTTATCGACGTAACGCAGTCGTCGTGCTACTTCCTGATCGAGTGGTAACAGGCCCGAATGCACATCGACCACAAACAGCACCACATCGGCCGCTTCGATACCCGCCGTGATCTGACCTTCCACCTGCTGCGTTAAATTATCGGAATCCTCGATCCCCATTCCACCCGTGTCGACAATCTCGAAGAATCGCCCCTGCTCCTCCATCAGAAAGGTCATGCGGTCCCGAGTCACACCCGCCATATCATCGACAATCGCTAAGCGGCGACGAGCCAACCAATTCAGCACGCTTGACTTGCCAACATTCGGTCGGCCCACGATAACGACTTGAGGAACCTTCATGACAAGATTTGTCACCAGCGAAGAGGAATTACGAAAATCAGAACGAGCTGGCAGATCCGAGCCGGCTAGACGTACCAAGCGGCCCGTTGCAAAGACCAATACGCGTACACGATCCATTGATCATAGAGCATCCGGCAAGGCAGGAAAAGACGCTCCCGACGCTTATCTGAGCGGATCGACCGCATTCGGACAGGCCCATCAGCACATACGAAGCTCATTCTGGCCAATTGCGTTCCTCGCGAAGTCGTCGTATCGTACAGACCTATAGCAGATCTGCAGGCGAGAGAATTCAACGAGACCGCTTTGGGATTTCAGCGACGGATGCACCCCCATGGACGAATCAGATCAACTGCGTTTACGTCGCATCGCCCGGCAACGGCTCGAAAGCTTGCAGCGCTCCGGGATTCAACACATTCTTCGCCATCCACTTTCTGAAACTGAACAAGCAGCCACAGCGACCAAGCCCCCCCAGGACACCGATCACCAACCCCAGTCGGTCCCCTCCATCGATTCCGGTTCAACGACCGAACCGCGAGAGTCCCCCGTGCTGACACTTTCAGAGCGCCAATCTCGACTACAAAAGATGGGTAAGAAGGTCTCCTCGTGCGAGCTCTGTCCCGAGTTAGTGGCGCACCGAACCCAAACGGTATTTGGTGTGGGTAACCCCAAAGCGCGTCTCTGTTTTTTTGGCGAGGCTCCCGGCGCCGATGAGGACCAACAAGGCGAACCTTTCGTTGGGCGTGCCGGTCAATTGCTGGACAAGATCATCGAAGCCTGCACGCTGCATCGCGATGACGTTTACATTTTGAATGTACTCAAATGTCGCCCACCAGGTAATCGAAATCCAAGCCCCGAGGAGACACAAAATTGCCGGCCGTTCTTCGAAAAGCAGCTGGAGATCATTCGACCAGAGTTCATCTGTTGTCTTGGATCGGTTGCCGCCACAACGCTGTTAGAGACAAAGCTTTCGATCGGAAAACTGCGTGGCGAGTTGCATGAGTGGCGTTGGGCCAAAGTATTGGCAACTTACCACCCGGCCTATCTGCTGCGAAATCCCAACGCCAAACGGGACGTCTGGAATGACATGCAGATCTTGCTCAAAGAGATGGGTATCAAGGTCAAGAAATAGACCTCACTAGCTCAATAGTTTCTTCAGCACGCCGCGAAATTGCTTCATCTTCAGCGGCATTTTTGCAACCACTCGATGATCATCGAGCAGGGCTTTTTGAGCGAGTGCTTTTTGATTTTCTGCCAGCAACAGAATGGCCGGTATCTCTTTCGTCTGGTTCATCTGGCTAAAACGATTAAAGATCTCGACCCCCGCCTTGCCCAGACTATGGCAGCCAAACACGATGCAATCTGCCACGTGTTCCTGGGTGTCACATCGTTCCAAAGCCCGATTCGGATCACTGATAACCAATACGCGATAACCCACCTTCTTCAGTCCCTGACGGAACACGTTTTGCATGTCACTGTTGGAATCGATGATCATCACGGTCTTGTCCCTGCCCTCATCGGTCACCGAAGTTCCCTGAGCATCATCCGTCGATTTGAGGCGTCGAGTCGTCATCCGCAGATCTGCCAACAATTCAGCCGGCGTCTGGTAACGACGAGTAACGTTCAGCTCCATCGCCTTCTTGACGACCATCGCCACGCGATGTGGCAACTCAGGCTCCAACTCCTCAATCGGCTTGATGGCTTCAAATCGACTCTTGCTCAATCGCTGACTACGATCCTTTGTTTCCACCAGCGGAGCTTGACCGGTCAGCATGTGATAGAACATGCAGCCCGTGAAGTAGATATCACTACGCAGATCATCTTTCCGCACCCCGGTCGAGCGCTCGAGACCCGCATAATCGATTGTGCGAGGGTTCACAGCGTCCGATGATTCATCATCCAAGCCACTAATGGCCGCCAAACCAAAGTCAACCAATTGGGCTCGGCCTGTACTCGACATCAGCACATTGGATAACTTCAAATCACGGTGACGAATCCCAAACTCCGCAGCGTAAGTCAGTCCCGCCGCAATGTCGGTTGTGAATTTCAAGCCCTCTTCCACACTCAGCTTTTTTCGGACTCGAACAAACTCTCGCAGATTGCGGCCCTCAATAAAGTCCATCACCATGAAATGGCTTTTCTTGCTGGAATGAACTTCATAGATCGGAACAATATTCGGATGGCGAAGCTTCGCTCCCATCTCGCCTTCCCGAATAAACTGCTCGCAGGTGACCGGGTCATCGCTGAAACGTTTTCGCAACACCTTGACGGCGACAACTTTCCCCGTATCCTTTTGCACCGCCCGATAAACGCGAGCGAAGGAGCCCGTCCCGACCAGATAGAGGACTTTATAATCACCGTGAAAGAAGCCGGCTTTCTCGCCTCGGGTCAGCCGATCAACTTGGTAGTTTGTGAGAAGCCCCCGGCGCACCAACACCCGTTGCATATCGGTCGCCGATACGTTTCGCGAACCTAGTTCCGCCCACACCGACTCAACCTGGCGCTGATCCAGCAGGTTTAAGTCATACGCGCGGCGAGCGAACTCTTCAGCCGATTTCTCGACCATCGACATGGGGCAACTTTCGTGGCGGAGCAAACGCCATTGGGAGGGAATCGTCTAACCTCTTCTGGAACCCTATCTTATGCGATTTCTAAGAGCGTGGCAACGAAGCTGTTCAACGGTTACCGAGCTCAATCCCGCTGATGCGTTCAGAAACTTAGATCTCGTTACCCCCATCAAGCGATTCGCGATAATGATTCCGCTCCTGACGAGTCGCCTCCAGGTCGAACAGCAAATACTTCATATCTAATCGCAGCTGGCTGATTGCCTCTTGAACGAGTGCCAGAATCCGCTGGCGGCGACGCGTGCTATCGACCACCCGCTGGTAAGCCGGCTCAATCACTTTTCGATGTTCAGGCGGAAGTGCTGCGATGACTGTCGCTAAATCCGAAACATCTTTGGGAAGCGGCTGGTTCTTGGTACGAGCAAGGCGGGAATGATTCATAGATGCCGATCTCCGAGTCACGATTGGTTTTGTCGGAGCGGATACAAAGCACGGACTGTGCCAACGCGAATTGGCCTTCGCAAAAATAGACGCAAGTTGTTTTCATGAAATGACTTAAGTTTTTTCAAACTCCCCCACCATTCGCTCCCAGCCGTCGCGAAAATACCTCATTTGGTCTGGAAGAAAATCGCAACTACATGTATACGCGAGAGTTACGCCAAGATGGCCATATCAAAACGTGTTGACAAGAAACCACGGTGGTTCAACAAGCGACCCAAACTCGGCGTTTTTCGATCACCTTTGACGCCCGGATAGCGCTGTCACAACCTGACGGCGAGCGATGATGTTGCGAATGTTAAACCATTGTCCAGGACAGTCGATGTCACGGACCCTTTCCCCGCACAGCGAATTTGTCTGCCGAGCATGGCTGGTCTGCAGCCTGATTGCTTATTTTGGACAGGCCGCAACCCTGGCATCCAGCCCGACAACCAACTGGACGATTACTCGCGCCGATTGCCAGTACACTGTTCAAGACCATGAACTGACCGAAGTGGCTGGTCGGAGCTCCGCACCAGCAGAATACTTCAGACTCAAAGCCGGCAACGGCACGCACATTTTTCTGGAACGTCCGGTAGACCGTTCGTTGGTGATTGACGATCTGGTGGCCGGCGTCTGGGTTCGTTCCAATCGCCAACAATTGCAGATTTTTGGCCAAGTCGTCTTACCCAAAACAGAAGACCCCTCCACCAACGCTGCCGCAAGAATTCGCTTGGCCGGGGAACTGTATGAATCACCGGGTGGCTGGCAACAACTCAACGTTTCCAATCTGCCTGCCTTGTTGGAACGGCAACTTCCAATTTTGCGTGCCAAATTAAAAACACCGGTCGACGCGCGAGGCGCTTATCTTGAGTCTTTGGTCATCAACGCCTTTGGAGGACCTGGAACAACACGACTTTGGCTTGATGAAATTGAAATGCGTGGCAGCGTGAATGTTCAATCGGACCTGCCGCGACTCAAGCCTCCTAAACCAAAGCGTAACGTAAGGCAAACGGGACCACGACTTCAAGTCTCGAAGCTTACAGTCAACGGGCGTCCTTTTTTTCCTCGGATCGTCGATCACCACGGTGAATCTTTCGAACTGTTGAAACAATTGGGATTTAATACCATCGCGTTGAAAGCTCTGCCGTCCCAACAGCAACAAAACGAAGCGCAACGGTTGAAGCTGAAGCTGATCTGCCCTCCTCCGGAACAGATCGATTCAAAGACGGACTTCCCCCCCGTGATTGCCTGGCATCTGGGTGACGATATTTCTGGAGCCATTGGGATTCGCAGCCGGGTCGATAGCATTCGGCAGCATGATCCTCGCGCGCGTCTGATTATTGCAGGTGCGGCGGAACGCCAATGGGCCACCAGCCGGCAGGTCGATGTATTGCTGCGTAATCGATATCCCATCGGGACCAGTTTCCAGTTGTCCGAATACGACGAATGGCTCCACCAAACAACTCGTCTAGCGCGACCGGGGACACCCTTTTGGAGTTCGATTCAAACGGAGTTACCTCAAATCGTCTTGGATCAAACTCGCTCGTTGGCAGCGCAGACCATGCAGTTATCGCGTCGCGTTGAGATGGAGCAAATGCGTCAGCTCTGTTTGTCTTCTATCTCAGCCGGATCACGAGGCCTTTGGTTTCGTACGTTTTCCCGGCTGGATTTGGATCGGGCCGATTCACAGCGAGCGCGTCAGATGCTGGAGCGTTTGAATATCGAATTATTATTACTGTCCCCTTGGGTCATGGGTGGAAAACGGGTGGGAACGGTGCCCTCTCAGAATCCATCCCGACAAATGGTCACGTTGGCGACGGAGCGTTCCAGGTTGCTGATCACAACCTCGGCGGTGAAGGACAGTCAGTTTGTAGGAATGGCACCTTATGGTGCCGATACGATTTTGGTGGCGGGTGCACCCGATTCCATCGACGTCTATCTGCTTACACCGATCGGATTGCGCCCGGTCCGCCATCGGCGGATAAGTGGTGGAGTTCAAATCGACCTGAGCGAAAGTTCCGCCGACTCGATGATTTTGATGACCGAGGATCCGCTCGTCGTATCCCACGTCAACGGACTGGTGAAGCAGAAGCGGAATCGAGCGGCAATCCTCGAATATCAAATCGCACGAGACCAATTACAGATGCTTCGCGATATCCTGAGCGACGACGAGCAACAAGAACACACGCGTGACTTCGCCGAAGCCAAGGCAAGCCTGCAGGTATGCCAGAGGCTGCTGGAGTCGGGTGACGTAACCGACGTCTACCGATTTGCCAGACAAGCAGCCCGTGCATCCGCTCAAGTGCGTTTCCGCGTGTGGCAACAGGCGACCGCCCACCAAGCCCATCCCTTGAGTCACCCTGCGGGTAGCGCCTTTCATTTGGTGACCCGTAAAACGAGCTCTGATTTCCACCTCGTGGAGCCCGAGGCGTGGCCGGGTGGCGATTGCGAAGATTTGGAACAGATGATCCAGCTTGGCTGGCGGCAGTTTCAAACCTCGCCTGACGACCTCAAAACCTACATCGCTCTGTCCCCCAACCAACCGCGCACGGGCGAACACAGTTTGCGACTGCGCGTTGACGCACTCTCGGAACAAGCGGCCTCCAGCATCGTGGAAGCACCACCCGTCTGGGTCAACTCAGCACCCATTACCGTTCACCCCGGCCAACGCCTTTTGATTTCTGGCTGGATTCGCATTGACGAACGAATTCGCGGGAGTGGCGATGGATTTGTGATTCGTGATTCCATTGGAGGACCTGCTCTGGCGCAGCGTTTTCAACGGACGAAGGGCTGGCAACGTTTCGAGATGATTCGAGCTGCTGATCAGCGGGATCATCTGACGCTCACCTTTGCCCTTTCGGGCTTGGGAGAGGTTTGGTTGGACGATCTCCAAATCACCCGATTGCTGGACAAGCGACGGTTAGTTTCTCAGAATTGAGCCAAGACGGTTTTCATTGGCCGATCTGAGAAAGATCAAATCTTCCGTGCGGAATGAATATGTTGGGCTATTACACAGTGATCCTTTTCGTAATTCTTGGGGCTGCCGCAATTTTGCTGCTGGTCGTTGGCATCCTGTTGCTGAAGCGCCCCAAACCGGTCCCCCCCAAAACAAGCCTGCCGACGCTGGACCTGAACACGCTTGAAACGGGGCCGATCCCGACCCAACCTCGCCTGGAGATCTATCACATTCCGATGCAACTGGCGGCAGTCATCGTCGCTCCCGCTGGACGGAGCAGCGAGTTGCCCGAAATGGATCAATTCTCAGAACTATTTGATAACCTGACACCTGGACTCGGAAACGTGTTTGAGCAGCATCATCCCCAGCTGCTACTCTGGCCATCTCAGCTCAGTTCCGAGGGGTTCGTGCGTTCGTTTTTTCGGCATGTGCCGCTGCCGGGCACGAAGGGACGTGGAACGGTCTGGTGTAGCCTAGCCGGACGAATTGAATTGGATAATGAGTCCGTGCTTGTCGGACTGCTCTGCCGCGCAAACTCCAACAACAGCCTGGCTCAGATCTTAATCGAGCGGCCTTCCAAATGGCTGGACATTGTGCGCGTGCGCGAATCGGATTAATCGCTAACGACCGGAGTGTTTTCATGACCGTTCAACTTCGCGAAGATGGGTTGCAAATCTGGAATCGCGGCGTGACTGCGGTTGATAGCGAACAACTCGTGCTTGATAACGTGAAGGTCGACCATCAGTCGCTGACGATTGGAGCACAGACTTGGCCACTCCATCAGATCCGACGAATCGTCGTAGTCGGAGCAGGAAAGGCGGGCGCCGGAATGGCGCGGGGACTCGAAGGAGCTTTGGGTGCACAGATCCTGGCGGAAAAACAGGTTTCAGGTTGGATCAACGTACCCGCGAATTGTGTTCAGCGTTTGCAACGGATTCATTTACATGCTGCACGTCCGGCCGGGCGTAACGAACCTACCATCGAAGGCATGCAAGGCACCCAACACATTCTCAATTTAGTCCACGGGCTGGGGTCGCAAGATCTATGTTTGTGCCTGATCTCTGGCGGCGGTTCGGCTCTGCTTCCGGCTCCGATCGATGGCCTATCGTTCGACGACAAACTGCGAGTCACTCGCCATTTGAGCGAGTCGGGGGCCAACATCCAGCAATTAAATGCCGTCCGAAGCTCCCTCAGTGCCGTCAAAGGTGGCGGACTAGCGCGCGCTTGCCAAGCTGGCTCACTGATCACTTTGATCATCTCGGACGTGATAGGGGATCCTTTGGAAACCATCGCCTCCGGACCAACGATCGTCAATTCCGATCCGGCACGACGTGCCGCGATCGCATTGCAAGTGTTGGAAGATTTTGACGTGGCGAGTTGCGGCACATCGGCAAATCTGGCCAACTCGATTCGTCGACAGGCAACGAATCAACCGACGACGGCCAGCACCAAGATCACGAACCTTGTGATTGGTAACAATCGAACAGCCACGCAAGCAGCCGAGCAGGAAGCAAATCGATTGGGTTATCGGGTAATTTTGTTACCCAGCGAATCCGCCAAGAGCTCAGCCGAACAAGTGGGCAGTTCACTCGTCGCCGCGATGCTGGAACGTCGTGAGCCGGGCATCAAGCGCTGCTGGGTCAGCGGCGGCGAACCGATTGTTAAGCTGGTGGATGCTTCCAGGAGGGGGTTGGGCGGTCGCAATCAACAACTGGTTTTGGCTGGCCTGCTTCAAATCATAAAGAGCAACTCCGAGACTCCTCTGCTGGCCGATCAACTGCTCTTGTCCGGTGGCACCGACGGGGAAGACGGCCCCACCGATGCGGCCGGCGGTTTTGTGGATGAGGCCGTTGCGCGACAAATGCTTGTTCAACAGCTTGATGCGGCTGACTACTTACGTCGAAACGACGCCTATTCATTTCTCAAACAAACAGGGGGACTGATACAAACCGGCCCCACGCATACGAACGTCTGCGATCTACGAGTTGCCTTGGTGAACGGCGCCGTTGACCGTTCTTGAAGGATCACGTTCCGCCCCAGCGATTTACTCGTTCACACCGATTACGAGCGCCACCGATTGTCCTGTTTGCGACTGATTTAGCTTCATGGCAAGTGGCTTGGTGACCGTTTGGGAAACCCCATGAATCACATTCACCGGGCAGCTGGAATCGGGAGTCTCATAATTGATCGTGGGCGGCACTTCCCTGTGTTGTAACGCCAGAACGCTGCCGATCAGCTCCACCGCGCCACCTCCAGCGCCCAGATTTCCAAACTGGCTTTTGAGCGCTGTGACGGACACATCACCTAACGCCTCGCGAATCGCATTGGCTTCCGCACGATCATTCTCGATGGTGCTCAACCCATGAGCATTGACGTGGCCCAGGTCGGAAGCATCGGCGCCGGCTGCCTTCAGAGCGTTTTGAATGGAGTTTTGAATGGCTCGCGACTTGAGCGACGGCTTCGTCGCAAACGAACTTCCAAATCCATGCACCACGGCCAAAATCTCCGCACAGCGCTGTTCCGCATGTTGGCGACTTTCTAGAATTAACGCCCCCGCGCCTTCCCCGTTGACCATGCCATCCCGATCCGCATCAAACGGTCGGCTCGCGGCAGCCGGTTGATCGTTTCGTTGCGAAAGATGCAAGGCGCCGCGATAAATCCAACCGGTAATTTCCAGACGTGTTCCCGTCCCACCGACAATCATCACGTCAGCCACATCACGTTGGATTGCACGTACCGCTTCATCCAAAGCAACCAGACTGCCAACTTCGCCCAGTACAATCGAATTGTTCGGTCCCCGCGCATCGTGCGCAATGGCAATATGACATGCAGCCATGTTGGGAAGATTCTTGAGCATCCAAAGGGGATACATCCGATTTGGAAAACTCTCGCCGAACTGCTCAAAGTTGAACTCGCCATCCGGGCTGCTACCCCGAAACAAATCCTCATAGTCGTTGATGTCGCCATACAACATCTGACTGCCAAACACGGCACCTTTCCGCTCGGGATCCGTATCGGATTGAGTCAATCCTGAGTCGGCGACGGCCAACGCCGCAGCCGAACAAGCGGTCTGAATTTCACGGCACATGACCTTCAAAGCTTTTCGCGGCTTAATGTATTGCTTGCCGTCAAAATCCTTCAACGAGGCACCAATATCGACCGGCGACTCGCTCGAAGCCAGAAACTCTAACCGCGTCACACCACTCTGCGATTCGCGCAGCGACGACCAGAACGGCTCACGCCCAACCCCAATTGGGCTGACGACGCCAATACCTGTTATCACAACTTGACGTGATTGGTCCATCAACGGATCAACGGGAACCCGGAAAAAGGCGAACAAACCTGCTTTAAATAGCAGAGACGGACTCATCGTAGCTAGGAGCATCCACAACCTCAAGGCATGGCGAAGCGCCGGAAACCCCAGCTGCCTGTGAAACGTTCACGCTCAACCGTCTCACGGCTCGAGCCAAGCCAATGTCAAGGTGTGAAAACACCATCTTGAACATCGAAATTCCGAGAGCTGGAATCTGAGTGAATCACAACGTTTACCGAAATTGCAGGGTTGGCAATCCTGGCAAACTTTGACAAGCCCGAGCATCGGCTGCCAGGCGACATTATCCACAAAACCCACCTCAACGGTCGATTCGTCCGGAAGAAGTATGTCGGTTACGACAGGCGTGAAAGCTTTTTTTTAGGAGCAGCAGGTCGTTGAACCGATGAGCCTTGTTATTGTTCGAAAGGGTTTGCCAGAACCTTTAGGGTGCGTTGGCGATCGCTGACTCAAAGTTTTGCAAGCACTAAAATGAATCAAGCCTCGGATCACTCCCAGTTCTCGCTAACGGGTGCGAGACAAATTGTCCAAGATTGTTTTAAACCCAACCCCTGGATCTACTGGGGCGATTTCCTGGTTAGTTATAGCCTGGGAATGTTCTGCTTCCAACAATCGCGGGGAGCCGGCATGCTAAGCCCACATCAAGGCTTCACCGGCGAGTTCTCACAGCTTTTTTTCTTTTTTGCATCCTGCTTGTTGTTTTATCGCTGTGCCTTGTTCATCCACGAGGTGGTCCACCACCGAAACGGTGCTCTGCCGGTATTCCGCTTGGCTTGGAACTTGATCTGCGGCATTCCATTTCTCATGCCGTCATTTGTCTACTACACGCACATTGATCACCACCGTCGCAGCCACTACGGAACCGATGCTGATGGTGAGTACATCGCCATGGCGCACCGACGGCCTTGGTACATCCTGTTCTATCTGAGTTGGTGCCTCGTCATCCCAGTGGCCGCTGTCGTCCGCTTCTTAATTTTGACACCCATCGCCTGGACAATTCCCGGTGCTCGTGCCTTTATTCATCGTCACGCTTCCTCCATGGTGATGGATCCAACCTATCTACGTCCGTTACCGACAAAACGAACGAAGCGGATCATCTACCTGCAAGAAGCCGCTTGTTTTGCCTGGTGCCTGGGAGTTGCGATCGTGCCACCTGTGTTCCTGGGTCGCTGGCCCCTTCCCTTCTTGATCCACGGCTACTTAATTGCGGTCGTCATCGTGTTGCTGAACTCCATACGAACTCTGGGATCCCACCGGTGGACCAATCAGGGTGGCGAGATGACCTTTGTTGATCAGTTGACCGATTCCGTCAACTTCCCCAATTCACCGCTGACTAGCGAGTTGTGGGCCCCCGTCGGCTGTCGCTTTCATGGCCTGCACCATCTTTTTCCGTCGATGCCGTACCATCACATGGCAAAAGCTCATCAGCGGTTGATGGAACAGTTACCTGCCGACTCACCTTATCGCAAGACCGTGGGTGAATCACTGCCGGCCGTGCTGTTCAAGTTGTGGCAACGAAGCCGTAACACGGAAGACCCGGCCTCGGAAACCATTCGCCGAATTCCGGGAAAATCACAGCGGCAGCGTGAACAATCTGTCAAGGAAACTTAATCTATTTCCAAGGTTTTCACGTCAAGGGAGAGCGCTCCCGACGGGTCGGTTTTCTGTCAAGCTTGCGCCGTGTTATCAAAGCGGTTAAGATGGCAAGGGACGATGGGGACAGGAACCTGACTGTTTTCAGGTGATCCACCACGAGAACCCGATCCACTCGCGATTTAAGAAGTAGGATTCTGATGAAAAATTTGCTGACCGTTGTCGCTTTCCATTGTTTCCCCCAATTGGCGATTACGTTAATTGTCGTTTCCGGGATGGGAACTCTGTTTGCGGACGACTCGATTGGCTTGGTTCAGGAGCAGCCCCAGGAAGGCCGCTTCGTGAAGACTGATCGCGGCTACATGATCCCATACAAGGTGGCACTGCCTTACGCAGACGTCGAGTTCGAAATGATCCCGGTCGCTGGCGGCACCTTTTTGATGGGCAGCCCCGCAAGTGAGGACAACCGCGATGATTCCGAGGGTCCTCAACGAGAGGTGACGATCGAGCCGTTTTGGATTGGCAAGCATGAAGTCAGTTGGCGTAACTACAAACCGTACATGCGGATGTATGACCTTTTCAAGGACTTTGAGACGGAGGAGATACGCAAAGTCACGGACGATAACCGACTTGATTCGGTCACGGCCCCAACTCCACTTTATGAACCAAGCTTCACCTTTGTGAACGGAGACGAGCCAAATCTTCCGGCGGTCACGATGTCGCATTTCGCCGCACGGCAGTACACAAAATGGCTAAGCGGCATGGTCGATTATTTCTATCGCTTACCGACGGAAGCGGAATGGGAATATGCCTGTCGAGCCGGTACAAAGTCTGCCTATTCATTTGGAGACAACTCGGACAAGATCGACGAGTACGCTTGGTATTCCGACAACTCCGACGACACTTACCATCCGATCGGCGAGAAAAAGCCCAATGCCTGGGGAATTCACGATATGCACGGCAACGTGGCGGAACTTGTCCTCGATCAGTACCAAGCAGATGCCTATCAAAAAGGTGGCAAGTCATTAAACGGGGACGCGACCGTTGTATGGAGCACAAAAATGTTTCCTCACGTTGTCCGTGGTGGCAGCTGGTATGACGACGACGATCAACTTCGCAGCGCGGCTCGGCTGCAAACCGAGAATTGGCGAGAAGAAGATCCCAATCTTCCCAAGAGCCCTTGGTGGTTCACTGATGAACCGGCTCTAAACATTGGTTTCCGGCTCGTGCGTCCATTGAACGCTCCCAAGAACAAAGAAGCTCGCAACAAGTATTGGAAAATCGACAACGAAACGTTGCAGTGGAACGTGAGCGATCGCATGGAAGAAGGTCGGGGCGTGTATGGATTGTCCAACCCGGATCTGCCAGCGGCGATCGAGAAAAACAAAAAGCGTTAGTTGATTGCGATTACCGTGTAGTGGCTGGACGAGCAAATGGTCTAGTCGTGTCGTCCGCCCGCGGCATTCGCTTATCCGTTGAGCTTCAATTCGGTGAACTCTCGGATACGATTTGTAATGGCAGGCTCGACCGGCAATCGCTCCATGCTGCTGGCACCATAGAAGCCGGCCACTCCTTCAGTTTGATCTAAAATGAACTGAGCGTCTTCCGGTTCGGCAATCGGACCACCATGACAGAGGACAATGATGTCGGCCTTCACACGCTTGGCTGCGTCATGCATTTCCTGAACCCGAACAGCGGACTCCGCCAGGGTCAATGCCGTTTGTGCACCGATGCTACCCTTGGTCGTGAGCCCCATGTGGGCGATTAAGATGTCGGCGCCAGCATCGGCCATCGCGGTCGCCTCATCGGGATTAAACGCATAGGGCGTCGTCAACAGGTTTAGTCCGCGGGCCTGGCGGATCATAGCGACCTCCAGACCATAACTCATTCCTGTCTCCTCGAGATTGGCACGATAGTTTCCGTCGATAAGTCCAACGGTCGGAAAATTCTGTACCCCCGAGAAGCCGGCATCGGTGACTTGCTGCAAAAACAGATCCATTTGGCGAAAGGGATCGGTGCCACAGACGCCTGCCAGCACGGGTGTTCGCTGCACGACCGGAAGCACCTCGTTCGCCATCTCCATCACGATTGCATTCGCATCCCCATAGGGCATCGTTCCCGCCAAAGATCCGCGTCCCGCCATCCGAAAGCGGCCGGAGTTATAGATGATGATCAGGTCAATCCCGCCGGCTTCTTCAAGTTTGGCGCTGATGCCTGTGCCCGCACCACCGCCAATAATCGGCGTACCATTTTTGACCTTTTCGCGCAAGCGACGGAGAATATCCTCTCGTTGAAATCGCCCCATGACTGTTTCCCACCTATGCCATTTCGTTGCCGAAGAGAAAAGTAAGAGTCTATTTTTGCACCAAGCAAGCTTGGCACGAGAGAGCCAGCGGCACCTTCCAACCGGCAGTTCCAGCGTGAACCCGTGACCCTCATTCATCCGAGGCTGCCTGGCAGCCGGCCGCTCATTTCCAGACGCTCATCGTACCGACAATCACGAAAAACACCAAAGCACCGGCCAGCAGAATCTGCGTCAGCCAGGAATTACGAAAGCGACCCACCAGCGCGGTGCGACCGTTCAAATAGAGCAATACCACAGCCAACAAAGGAATGCACAACGCTCCGACAAATGCGTATAACTTTTGGATTTGCTTGAAATCGATAAACAGACCGATAGCGGGCAGCGTCGCGATCGCGAATAGATACATTTGATACGGCCAAGCGCGTTGATCGACAACGGGTCGATCACGAGTCGGAGTTTCACGGATTTGCGACCACACATCGGCGAACAGATAGGGCACGCTCTGCCAGACTCCCAACAAGCTGCTGAAGAAAGCGCCCCAGCTGCCAATTAGAAAAGCAACCCTGGCGGTCGGTCCGGCGGCTCCCAAAACTTGTTCGAGACGATCAGCAATCATCACGACGAGACTGGCTCCTTTCTTATTATCGATGTCCCCCAGCTCATTGCCAATGATGACCATCGCTATGCCGAATAAGGCCGTCATTCCATACGCAACAGCCAGATCGATCCGACAAGGGACAATCCAGTCGATACCCTGCCGACCTTCCTCTCGAATCCAATAGCCGTAGCAAAGCACGGTCAGCGTGCCACCGACCCCACCAATCAACGCAATCGTCCACTGGATGTCAGTCGCTTGAAAATTCGGAATCGTTGGAACGAATAATCCTCGAAGAACGTCCGCCCAGGGTGGCTGCAGAGCAACGGCAGTCATCACCACCACCACAAACATCAACCCAATACAGCAGGCCATCACTTTTTCGAACAGACGGTAACCGCCCAGGCGCACGAGCAGCAGCGCAGCGAGACTATGGCCTATCCCGTAGATGATTTTATCGGTCGACGCATCTTGAATTGGAAAAATAGCGTGTCCGGCTACCCCACAGGCACTCATCAAGGCAGCTCCTACCAGAAAACTCCAAAGTGCCAGGTAGGCGAGAAAAAACCAGCGTGCGACTGATCCGCAACGACTAATCGCCCCTTCCACGAGCGTCTCGCCCGTCACCAATTGCCAGCGAGCAAGACCTTCGTTGATGACAAACTTGAGCAGTGCGCCAACGAGTACCGCCCAGAGAATGGCAACTCCCAAGCGTCCGCCCGCGAATGCCCCAGTGGCCAAGTCGCCCGCACCCACGCCCGTGGCAGCAACCAGTATTCCTGGTCCGATAATTGTCAGGATGCCAAGCTTGCTAAGTTTCATACGCTGGTTGCAATCAGATTTTCCGTATGTTCCAGTCGCTAACATCTTGATCGCGACTCACGGCCCTCGCAAGCCGGGGTCCAAACATCAACAGACAATTCAGCGATTGTCAGATGTTTTCGATACAATAGAGGAATGGTACGGAATTATCGCAAAATCCTGACGCGACTGTTCGCGGTCGGACTCGGACTGGCACCCCTGCTGTTGTTCGAACTGTTTTTGGCTCTCGCGGGTTGGGGAGATCCGAAAACAAGCGTTGATCCCTTTGTGGGGTTTCGAAATACGCGACCATTATTCGTGTTGGACCCCTCCCAACAACAGTACCAGGTTGCTGCGAACAGGCAGCTTTGTTTTCGTCCAGATCAGTTTGCGGCAGCCAAAGACAACAACGAGTTTCGCATTTTTTGTCTGGGGGGTTCTACCGTTCAAGGACGCCCCTACGCGATTGAGACATCCTTCACCCGCTGGCTGGAATTGAGTCTTCAGGCGGCTGATCCAACTCGTCAATGGCAGGTTGTCAACTGTGGTGGAATCTCCTATGCCAGCTACCGGCTCGTCCCGATTCTCGAAGAGGTGCTCCACTACCAACCCGACTTAATCATTGTGTACACGGGCCACAATGAATTTCTAGAAGACCGATCCTATCAATCGATCAAGTCCCGACCCGAGTGGCTCGCTCTGACGCTGGAAACTGCCTCCCAGCTCCGTACATTCAACCTGTTACGATCGGCTTATCTCGGCAGCCATCAGGCCCCCTCACTCAGCGAAAACGTACTGCCTGAGGAAGTCCAAGCTCGACTCGACTTTCGGGGTGGCTTAGCACAGTACAAACGAGATCCCGGTTGGCATCGCGGGGTAGTCGCACATTTTCAATTTAATCTCGAACGCATGATTCAGATGGCGCATCAGGCAGGCGTGCCAATTTGGATTGCCGATCCAGTGACCAATCTAAGAACTTGTCCACCTTTCAAATCGGCCCTTCGTGATCAACTCAGCCTGCAAGATCAGCAAGCCTGGAATCATTTGCGCCAAAGGGCAAGTGATTCGTACCGAACGGATATGACCTCCTCGCTTGGCTTGCTCCAACAAGCACTGGCAATCGACGACGAACACGCAGGCCTTTGGTATGACATGGCAAAATGTTACGAAGCGATCGGCCAATTCGATCTGGCTCGCCAAGCCTATCGCCAGGCACGTGATTGCGATATTTGCCCTCTACGAATGATCACGCCACTTTACAAAGCCCTCGAAAGGGTGAACTCCAAGAAGAGAACAAAAGTGATCCCAGTGCGCACGTTATTCGAACAACGTTGTCAACATGGCATTCCGGGCGGTTTTCTGCTGGTGGACCACGTTCACCCGTCGATGACGGGTCATCGCATGATCGCTGAATTGATCACGAATGAGATGATTCAGGAACAAATCGTCACACCCGTTGCGGGCTGGCAGCAAAACCGCGCTGCCAGCTTCCAGGCACATACAAGCTCACTCGACGACAAATATTATATGGAAGGCCAGCGTCGGCTCAAGGGATTGCAATCATGGGCCAGCGGGCGAGCCCGACAAATTCCGCCCGCCCAAGAGACTCCCAAGCCGATCCAGCCCGAAAATTGATCGAAAACCCGGTTGAGATGCGGAAAGCTGGATCTGCCGGAAGCCATCTGGCGTGATCGCTCTTTTATGGCAAAATCATTCAAGGGCCCGATGATCCACGGGGCAACTGACGATTGACCGATGCGTGCGATAAAATGACACCGATGGAACCCAGAGCTGAAACAGAATACCAGGAAGCGTTAGACTTTCTGTTCGGCCGGATCAATTTTGAACGCTCCATCAACATGCCGTACAACCGGTCAGAACTCAAGCTGGACCGCATGTCGCAACTGCTGCAGCTTGCCGGCAATCCTGAGCAAGACCAAAAGATCATTCACATCGCGGGTACGAAGGGCAAGGGATCAACGTCTCATTTCGTGAGTGCCATTCTTACGAGCGCCGGTTACCGTACGGGCCGATTCACCTCACCACACCTCTATCACGTAGAAGAGCGTTTCGCAGTGGATGGGAACGCTTGTTCGCCCGAAGAGCTTTTGGACTGCATCCGAGAGCTGCGACCCATCGTGGAAGAAATGGATCAGCAGGCCGAGCGCAAGGGTGGTCACGGTCCCACCTATTTCGAAATCACAACAGCGATTGCGCTGGTCTATTTTAAACGATCTCAAACCGATTTCACTGTCCTTGAAGTCGGACTCGGCGGACGCCTCGACTCAACCAATGTGTGCAATCCGATGGTTTCGATCATTACCAGCATCAGCTTCGATCACACGCGGCAACTTGGTTTCACACTTGAATCAATCGCCCGCGAAAAAGCTGGCATTATCAAAGCGGGAGTTCCTGTTATCAGTGGGATCGACCGGCCTGAAGCAGATCAGGTGATTCAGCAAATCGCGGCAGAAAACGCGGCACCGCTGGCTCGCTTAGGAGATGATTTTCGAATTAATTATCATCCCCCAAGACAGCTTGCCACTGGGAATCCGCACATCGACTATTTCGAAGGGCAAGCATCCGAACCGTTGTTTTCCTCCGCGATCGGCTCCTTGGGTCGTCATCAAGCCGCAAACGCTGCCTTGGCAGTTGCTGCCAGCAAGTGTTTGATCGACCGCGGTGCTCGAATCGAAATAGAGGAGATCAAGAGGGCACTCGCCGCCACTCAGTGCCCAGCTCGAATCGAACGCGTGGAGCAGTGTCCCACCGTGATCCTCGACACGGCCCATAATGTGGCGTCGATGGAGGCCTTGTGTGATGTCCTATCAGAAAGCAACTGTCCTCGGCCTACGGTGTTGATATTCGCTTCAACACGAGGCAAAGACATTCGTGGCATGATGCACGGCTTGGTCAACCGCTTTAAGCACATCATTTGCACTCGCTATGTCTCGAACCCTCGAGGTGTTCCGGTTGATGAATTGACGCGACATGCCCAACAGGTCGCTGACGAAGAGTCACGCTCCATCGAGATCACGGCTTGCGCTTCCCCGGATCGTGCCTGGGAACACGCACGAGCTCTTGCCGGCAATGAGGGCTTGATCTGCGTGACGGGGTCGTTCTTCATCGCGGCGGAAATCGGTGCGGCTTACCATCGCATCGCAAAGGCTCCAGAATAATCTGGATTATTCCGAGGCTTCTGCTTCCGAGGCTGCTGCTTCTGACGGCTCAGTCGGTTCCGCGACGGGTCTGGGAGCGGCCTCTTCCGGCAAGGCGGCCAAGTGCTTGACTTCGCCGGACAACAATTTGTCACGAATGTTTTCATCCCAAATTGCCGCATTGCGATAGGCATTGTCTTCGCTGGAAAGCTGCGTCGGCTCGCGTTTCATCAACGGATTCAATGTCGTCAACGGACTCGATCCAAGAATGTTAGCACCCGCAAACTGAGTACTGTCGTAAATCGATCCGCTTTGAAATGGACCCGCGCCAAAGATCCATCGGCCGTAAGCCGTGCTGCGTGCGACAGACATGCCGGATTGCCACACGGGTTGGCGCGTGGCGCGATGGTACGCAAACACCGCAATCTTAGCAGCAGCAGAATCATCCGTCTTTCGGGCTAAGCTAATCTCCGGCAAAACGGGAAGCGGTGGCGTGGCCGTTACAAGCGAGGCAGCCGCGTTCAGACCCTGGCTCGCTGGTACTCCATAATTCACATCGTGCCCGTCCGCTCCTAAAGCACCCACGCGGGGCTCGACGATAAACAACGCTTGTTCGCGATCCTCTTGCAACAAGAGACCGGCCAGCACCATCTGCTGACGAAGTGAACTGATGATGTAGTCGGCATTTACGAAACCGCTACCTTTGACCTGCCGAATATACTGTGTGTCGAGGTAAACCATTTCATTGCGAAGCGGCGAAAAATCGATATTGGCCACAGCACGATCAACCGCATCCGAAAGCAACAATTGGTCAGTCGCCATTTTGTCGCGAGTCGTACCGCAACCGAACGTAAGCAAGAAACCGACCAGGCACCCGACAGCGCAAAGCTGATGCCAGCTCAATCGACGTACGTTGTGTTTTTGCCTCAGACAGTCCACGGTTTCCGTCACCTGTCCATCATCGGACAGCGTTCGATGGGTCGTAGCTACGGAATCGTCTCCGCAGCTGCCTCGGGTTAGATCATGGTTTGAGCGGGTGGATCGCAGATACAACGAACCGCAACAACCCGCAGGCTTCACCCAGACAGTGAGCTAACCCTAGATATAGCGAAGCCGAGGAGGTGGTTCCAGGTGAATTTGTCGGCCGACGCCATCGCTGCTAGCACCAGACCTGCGAGCTACTCTCCCTTCAGCAAGCTCGCACAAACGAGTTGAGTGTCGCTACGGATGAAGACGTGCCCGTCAGCAAAGGCAGGATGTGACCAACAGACTCCCTTCCCACGACGTTTTAACTGAGCTTCGGTCGGTTCAATTAGCTTGGCACGACTGATCTCTTCGAAGCCAGTCGGTGATAGCTTCGCAATCAGCAACTCACCTCGCTCGTTGAACATCCAAACACGATCACCATTGCGAACCAAGTGGATATTACTCCAACGATTACGGGGCGTCGCTGTTTGGTCTTCCCAGATCCGTTTTCCTGTTTCGGCCTCCAGACACCTCAATTCGCCATAGCTATCGACGCCATAAACGTAGTCACCGATCATGATCGGAGTCGACATAATCGAATGCAATGCATCTGTATCAAGTTCACTCGGGCCTCGGGCCCGCCATCCTTCTTCGACACTTGTCGTCTTTTCGTCAAGCTGCAACATTTTCGCACCATCATAGAACGAGGTGACGAATAGTCGCCCTTTGTGAACGATGGGCGTGGCAATCGCAATCACCATATTCTTTGGCGGCATTTCCGATTTCCAATAGACTTGGCCGTCGGCAGGATTCAAGCCAACAATATTGTCACCGGTCCAACAAACGAGCACCCGTTTGCCAGCTTGTTCGATAAGAATCGGAGCGGCGTAGGAAGTACGATCAGAGAGAGCCCGCCAAACTTCTTCGCCTGTATGGCGATTTAAAGCGACGATGCAAGCGTCCGGACGACCTCCAATCATCAGGATGACGAGGTCTTGGGTGACTATCGGAGCGGCTGCGATACCCCAGATCGGGATTTTGATTTTAAACCGATCAAGCAGGTCGCTTTTCCACTGGACGTCACCGGTTACTGCATCAAGAACATGCAAATGGCCCATGGCACCCAACGCAAAAGCTTGTCCCGCGTCGACGGTCACCGAAGCGCGTGGGCCGGCTTGATATCCAATGTTCTGATACTCACAAGGATAAGTCAGCTTCCAAACCGATTTACCCGTCGCCGCATCAAAACAGAGGACCCGCTCCAACTGCTCCTCTGTCTCCGGTCGGTCAGTAAGGTAAACCAAACCTTTAGCGACCGTCGGCCCGCTGTATCCTGGAGCCACGGAAACGGACCATTTGTGTGGAATCTGTTCTGTCGGAAATGATTCGAGCACCTTGTCGTTTTTCCAGACACCGTCACGATTTGGACCCCGCCATTGAGGCCAATCCTCAGCTGCCAACTGAATTGGCAAAACAATCAGAAACAGTAATCCGAGACAACCTTGTCGATACATCATTAACCTTCGGTTTCGGGGGCTATTTTCCATCATGATGAAAATCCTCACTAGGGCGACCCAAACTGCCAAACATTGTGCCTGTCAAACAAATATCGTCGCGGAGAAAAACGATCGAGACGGAATTCCCTCGCAGCTCAGAGCGATTTCAAACGACCATTGTAGCGGCAAGCTACCGCTGTGAAAAAGTCGCTGCCGGGGCTAACGACGGTCCGCTTTCTCTGAGTTATAACCTGGAATGGCGACCATTGGTCTTATTCGCGACAGCTGATGATGATCTGGGTCTGAGCAAAAATAACTTGTGAAATAAAAAGAAGTAATAAAAGATGGGTGTTTAAGCGACTGGTTCCAAAATTAGTTTTACCAAGACCCCAGTCATCGCAACCATTTTTGTCTTCGGATCACTACTGCTCGGCTGTAACAAAGTCGAAGAAACCACGAACACGGTGAAGCAAGCCGCCCAAGAAGCAACGCAATCGATCGAAAATGCGGCCCAATCCGCGGCAACAACGCTAGGTAATAAATTCCATCAGGCCAGTGAAGCGGCCCGATCTTCCCTCGAGGGCGTTGACGGCGGCGGTGAGATTATGACGAAACTATCAGAGTCCTTTACGTCTGCTCATCAGGCACTTCACCATGTGACTGACGGTGACACGGCACAAGCTGCCGCTGACAAGTTCGACGAAATGGGCGATAAACTCAGCCAACTGCCAGCAGAGGCTCGCACGGCTATCGCAGCAATGATCGAAAAAGAAGCTGCCGAATTGAAGCGGCTCACGGACGAAATGGATCCAACGATCAAGAACGTCGTGAAACCCAAGCTGGATGCTCTGATCAACAAACTGAAGTCACTCGAGTCAACTCGTTGAACTACGGCGACCCTCCACGTTGAGCAGTCGCTTTCGTTTTGCAAGTGCATGCTCCGGCAAATCTGAGCAAAAGAACGAGCAAAAAAAAAGGCTGTTGGCCGATCCATCGGACCGAGCCACAGCCTCAAAACAGTCAAACTCGCGGCTGATCGCGACGACGGGAGTCGCTGCGAGAATAGCGAGGATCGGGCGTGCTAGGCACTTGCCCTTAATTGATCCTGGCCAACGCTTAAAATTGGTCCCTCGGCCGGAATCTTGCCGCTGTTGAGTTCAACTGACTAATAGTAGTCTACACCATGCCGTTCAAATGGACAGCAATCTAAATCGGCAATTCCGACAACGCGGTTCGGCCCAATTCGGAACAAAAGTCGAATTCGCTGAAACTCATCAACTACGACTTTATCCGTCAAATCCTTCCAACAAACCATGTGCCAAAGTTAGAAAAAAGCTGAGCCGGATCTGATTCGGCATAACTGCTGAGCTGAATTAGCATCGATTTCATCAATCTCTGGATCGTCGATGCGTAGCAAATCTGTTACGCAACAGCGACTTTACTGCAGGCCAAGGGTCAACAATAAACAAACTTCGCGCTCCGACTTTCCCAAAATATTTTTACGCCGAGGCGCAGAAAAACCCGCGCTCGTCGGCTTCGACAATCACCCCTTCACAAATAAAACCGGCCGATCGTGAGCACGAATTCTCCCCATCAGATAGCAGATCGATTGTGAATCGTCGCGGCTGAGAAACAGCAAAGGGATTAAAAAACGCCCAGCTTCCGATTGAAGTTACGTCTTTGAATCTTCTGGGCAAGTATTCAATCTGAATGTCCGATAGCAAGAGTTGGCGGCGCAACGAACCTTCGTACCGCTCGAAATACAGCTTGGCCGGATGATGGCCAGGGACATCAAATCGACTCCCACCGACGGACCGCAGGGCTAAATCTATCGATAACGTGATACCTCAAAACGCGTTATTTAAGCGATCAGGGCTTGCTCCCGGTGCGCACCCGTCTGTCCATGCTGCCCTGAGCGGCAGCTGCGAGACCCCTTTTTTTCGTTGCATTCGGCAAAATCTGCCAATTGGATGAAATTACTGCCAGCAGTGCTTTGATTACCGTTCGAGTTTTAACAAGCTTACACACGATATAACTGAGTAGGGTTCTGACTCTCGCATTCGTTGAGCGGGTCAGGCCGGCTGAATCCGTGCGTCGAGCCATGCAGCGAGGAAATCGCTTCCCTCGTGGCCGACTGGGGGCCCGCGTGCCCGTCGCACGTTCAGCCGGCTTGGCCCGTTTGCGATTCCAGCCCATGAGTCACTTCTTCTTGACCCCCATCGATGCCCACCCGTTTGGCGGTTGCGATCTCAAGTCAGGCAAATTACGATATTTAGTCGGTTTGCACGCTCGAAGTTATTAGAATCGTTACTCCCCGTTACTGAATCCCCGTTACTGAATCCGCGACGGGAAACCCTTCGTGTAACAAAGGATTGAGGAATGCCTCGTTTACTGCATTGCGCCGCTGTCGCGTTTCTGTTTAGTCTTCTGCTATCGGCGGGGGCCGAATCAGCCGGACCGGAGGCGAGGAAACTGCTCGGTCAAGGCGTCCATTCGCTCTATCAGGGTCGATTACCGGAGGCGATTGAAAGCTTCAACCTTGCGAGTGTTGATTTGCCTGAAGATCCGCGCGTCTATTTCTTCCGAGGAGTGGCAAAAAATCGCATCGGTCAGACCGACGAAGCAATCATCGATTTTCAACGTGGTGCCACACTTGAGGCCTTGTTGGGACGTCGGGATATTGGCCAATCACTACAACGCATCCAGGGCTTCGAGCGCATTCAAATCGAGCGCTATCGGCAATCCGCCCGAAAGCTGGCTAAAACCGGTAAGCTCCTACCTCCCGATGTGGTTACGGAAGATCGCCAGGATGTCCAAACGATACCTTCTAGTGAGGTCGTTGTCACCGAGATTCCCGCCGAAGGCGATTTACCGAACGATGCGAAAGATCCGTTCTCCGGCGACAGCGATGGATTACTCGGCCGAGGTCCGACCGACCAGATCGACAACACCCCGGAACCGCCTCAACCGGAATTGAATGAGGGGGAAGATTTCGACACAAACCTAGCCGACGATGCATTCGCTGACGAAAATCCGGAAGAAGATCCATTCCCCGATGACCCGGAGTTGGCAGACCAACCAGCCAGCAATGGCTCGTCAAATTCCGGTGCCTTCGGAGCTGTTTTTCGCGCGTTCACGCGCACCGCGATTCCGGTCAGTCCCGAGCAGCGTGACAGTCTGATGCGAGGGATTCAGCAGAACATTCCGATTCCCAACCTTTCCGATGGACCACCAGCAGAAGGCTTCCCAGCCGTTGACAACGGCGATCCGTTCGGTGACGACGAGGATCCGTTCGGCGGCAACGAAGATCCGTTTGGCAGTGGCAAAGCTGCAACAAGCGAAGACGATGATCCTTTTGGTGGTGACGACGAAGAAATGACCGAAGACGATGATCCTTTTGGTGGTGACGACGCAGAAATGACCGAAGACGATGATCCTTTTGGTGGTGACGACGCAGATGATCCTTTTGGTGGTGACGACGAAGATCCTTTCGGAAACTAGGGTCATGAAACGACGAAGATTACTAACCCAAGCTTTGACAGTTTTTTTCGCGGCCGTGTTCACAACAGCCGCCCTTGGTGCCAATACACTTAAATCTGTCTCTCCTCGCGGTCTCCAGATCGACGCGACAACGCGGATTACGCTCACCGGCCAGTTCGACTCGAATCCGCGGGTCGATCTAGACGTTCCGGGAGTTTACGAGCAGCAAATCATTGACGCAAACGGCGAACGGGTCGTGGTCGATGTCACGATGAATCGTCAAGTACCGGCTGGCATCTATCCGTTGCGTGTCGTGACGGATGAGGGGATATCGAACGCGTTTGTAGTCGGCGTCGATCGACTTCAGCAAGTGGCCTTCCAAAATCAGATTGATTCGCTACCGGTTGCTCTTCACGGAAATCTGTCGGGCGATCAAATACTCAAAGTAAAATTCCACGGCCAAGCCGATCAGCCAATTGTCATCGACGTAGAAGGGCAAAGGCTTGGTTCGAAGATTCGGCCGGTCCTGCGGCTGTTGAATGCGGAGGGGAGACAGTTTGTCTCAGCCCGTCCTTCCCAAAACATTGCCGGCGACGCACGCATCGTTACAAAGCTTCCAACCACCGGGGAATTCGAAGTTCAATTGCACGATGTCGTCTACAAAGGTCCTGAGCCGGGTTGGTTTCGACTCAAGATCGGCCCCTTGAAGTACGCCGACCTTGCTTTCCCACCTGCGATTTCTGCTGAATCAACGGGCTCTGTACAGTTTGAACTCTCAAATTTGTCGACCCCGGTTCGCGTACCAGCACAAGCAAACAGCACCATCATCCGTGTTCCTTGGCCTGATGATAAGGAAGCGCTGTACACAGGGATGGCTCCTCGCGTGGTGCTAAGCGACTTGGGAACCGCCGAATATCTGGAACAAGACCTAGCCGGTCAAACAAATCTCGAATTACCAATTGGCATTAGTGGTCGTTTGTTGGAGCCTGGCGAAGAAGACGTCTACGCGTTTCGAGTTACGCCTAAATCAAAATTGCGATTTGATGTTCGGTCGCAAAGACTCGGTTCACCTCTCGACGCCGTGCTGGTGATCACAACGAAAGATGGGAAACAACTTGGGCGGAGTGACGACCAATCGGCAACACGTGACCCTGGTATGGATCTGACCATTCCGGCCGACGTCAAGGAAGTGGTCGCTCGCATCAGCAGTTTAGTTCGACAACATGGCCCCGATACGATCTATCGACTCACCGTCGCACCCAGTCGTTCTCAATGGCAATTAGGCACAGCCCTCGATCGTCTGACCATTCCCGCAGGAAGTCGACAAGTCATTTCGTTGGACGTCAACCGAGGCGGCAGCAAGGGATCCCTCGACCTGAAGCTGCCGACGGCCCTCGACAGCGTACTCAAACTTGAAACCCCTCGTATTTTTCCCGAAGACGAAATTGGACTGCTGTCGATCCGAAGCCAGCAAGCAACTCGCGGCGTCTTCCGCGCATCCGTTGCTGGTTACGACTCAGAAGCTTCCTCCGCCGCTCCGGTTGTCTTTCTCTCCTCCGCTCCGTTTCCCGGCAGTGAACACCAACCTGAGCAGCGCGATCTGCTGACTCTCATGATCAATCGATCGGCACCGATCGCGATTAATTGGTCCGAACCCGAGCAGCAGGAGGGACTGACGCTAGCACGTGGCACACAACACTCCTTGCCGCTGACTGTTGAACGAAATAACCAACAGGGGGGGAAAATTCGGCTGTCGTTGCTATCGACACAAAAACCACCCACCAAAAAAGAAGATAACAAACAGGTACCCGATTTGAATCGCATGTTGCGAATCGAAGAATCACCCCTGCTGTCTGCCGACCAGAACTCGGCGACTCTCAAGCTGATTGCACCGACCGAGCTCCCACTTCATTCCTGGGGCTTAACGATTCGGGCCGAACTCTTGTCCGAAGACGAAAAACAAGTCAAATCGACGGTTTACGCGCCCGTACTCCGAGCCAACACCATCAGCCCATTGAGTTTGCAGGTAGAATTACCGAAGAGCTTGACGGTCGCCGCAGGCGTCGACGAGCCTGAGGAAATCAAGGGCACGATCGAGCGTCACGCCGATTTCTCCTTCCCGGTACAAGTGACATTGCAGGGGCTGCCAAAAGAAGTCAAACTTTCTCCCGTGACGGTGGAATCCGATGAGACGGAATTCGTGATTCCACTGAAATTAGACGCTGAAACCAAGGCTGGTGAATTCAAAGAAGTCCGATTGGTTGCCCAATTTGTAACTTCTGACGAATCCCTGAAGGATGTTCGCAGCCAATCGAGCCCCGTCACGGTGAAGATCACCAAACCGGAATAGCCCACCTCGAACCATCACCCGAGCTTTGGTCTTCATCTCAATTAACAAGCGATTGATGCGGTCAAGCAATGGATCGCATGGTGGTAGCACGGAGGCCCATATCTATGCGGATTATCGAAATGGTTTCGGGTACGGCGGTCAACGGTGCTGTCGTGACGTGCCTTGAAATCACACGAGCAATGCTCAATTTGGGTCATGAAGTGACGCTCGTCTGCCGCCCGAACTCATGGATCGCTGATCAACTCGAAGGCGAACTCGACATCGTCTATTCGAGCTTGAAGCGATGGCCAACTAACGAGCTTCGTCGCGTCGCATCAATCGCACGCGACCGCCAGATTGATGTAATTCACACACACATGAGCAGCGCTAATTTTTTCGGCGTACTGCTCCGGCGCTTTTGGGGTATTCCCTGCGTCGCGACTGCAAACAATCGGTATATCCAATTGCATTGGATGTTCAATGATCACGTTGTGGCAGCTTCCGAAGCAACCCGAAAATTCCATCAACGCTACAACCTTGTGCCAAAACGGCGTATTGAAGTCGTCTATAACTTCATCGACGACCACCGGTTTCACAATGCACCCGACGACGCAGGACCCTGTTTTCGACAATCATTGGACATCGACCAAGATGCGTTGTTGATCGGGACGGTAGGCGACGTGCTGCAGCGCAAAGGACTCTTGTATCTGGTCAAAGCTTTACCCGCAATTATCGCTGAGATTCCTCGAGCACATGTCGTGAGCGTCGGCTATCTTAAACAGCCTTACATCAGCGTCGTCCGAGAGGAAGCAGAACGCTTAGGCGTCGAAGATCATATTACCTGGGCCGGTTACCGAAACGACGTGATCAACGTGATGTCAGCAATCGATGTCATGGCATTACCTACCCTCGAAGACAACTTACCGCTCGCGATCCTGGAAGCAATGGCGTGCTCCGTTCCCGTGGTAGCAAGTGAAGTCGGCGGCATTCCGGAATGCGTCATCGATGGCCAGACCGGATATCTGGTTCCGCCTGCTAAGCCGCATCAATTGGCCACAGCACTAACGGCCGTTCTTTCCAATCAAGAACATCGACGGTCTCTGGGCGCGGCCGGACGTCAACGTATTCGCGATAACTTTTCACGTGACAGTCAAGTCGATCGAATCGAACAAGTGTTCCAACGATTCGCCGCCTGATCAATCAAATGAGAACCGGCTTGGCCAGTTCTCTCCGAACGACGGCAAACTGCCCGACGTGCATCATTGGATGGCTGCCGATCAACGTGAACATATGACCCACGCTGGGATATTTTTTGCGAATCCACTCGGGACTCGGAAGATCCAAGTCAGCATCCGGCAATTCCGCGAGGGCTGCGAGTGTTGAGCCACGGACTTTTTGATACAGATCGATGTATTCCTGCTTGGTCGAGAAATTTGCCGCATCATCACTGGCACAAGTCTCTTTGCTATGTCGCTCCGCAAAGCCATCAGGTAACTCAGCGCCTTTGCCCGGACACACTGATTCCAACAACTTGACTTCTGAACTAATCAAGTGACCTAGTTGCCAAGCCAGGTGATTTGAATCTTTCGATGGACGGCTCATCAAATCTGCATCCGACAGATCGCTGATGTACGTATTGAGTACGTTGAGGCTCATATCCATCGTCGCTCGTAATGCGTCTTTTGTCTTCATCTTCAGTGCCTCTAGGATGAGAATGGGCCAAACGTCAGATTCGCGTTTATAAGTCAGGCTAGCTGTTCTGACAATAGTACGGGATCTCAACGGGCTCAATCCACCATGGCCAGTATTCGAAAAGTGATGAGACAAGCAAACACGCTTGTAATTTCAGATGCAAGCTGAAAGACCGCCGATTTGAGTCGCAACCGAGTAGGTTGGCCTTGTTGGGATCTTTTTCAAGCCTGTGATGGAAACGCCGGCGCCCGACTTTTTCGGTCAAAATCAGGTTGGCAGCACAGCGGCCATCTGCGATGCCAGACTTGTCATTTCTACACGGTTGCCTATTGTGTGGTCGAACCGTAAGCCCTTTTTAGAAAGTAGTCATCTGCGATGAATCGGTCCCTCAACCTGTCGCTGCTCGTAGCCGGATTTATGGCGATCGCGATCCCGAGATTGAGCCAGGCAGAATGGCTCCAATTTCGTGGTCCCAGCGGAGCTGGAGTGCTCGCCAACTCAACCTACCCGACAACATGGAGCGTGGACGATAATATCGCCTGGAATAGCCCGTTGCCGGGTGGAGGCTGGTCGTCACCCATCGTGGTCGGCGATCGGGTGTTCATCACAATGGCCGTATCGAAAGATATCGGCAGACCGAAAGGATTTGGCGGCGGTGTGGCTTCGATGCGTGGCTTGTCCTCCAGAAAGCCACCGCAGGATCCGATCAGCTTTGAGCTTCATTGCCTCAGTCTGATCGATGGTTCCGAGATTTGGAAACGAGTGGTCGACGATCGCCGTCCGGCCTTCGCCATCCACCCGTCCAACACCTACGCAACCGAATCTCCGGCGGTAAGTCAGGATCAAGTTTTCGTCTATTTCGCCTCAACAGGTGTCGTTGCCTGCTACGACTTGGCCGGCGAAGAGATCTGGAAACGAGAAATCGGTGCATTTCGAACCTCGAATAACTTCGGCACCGCTAGTTCTGTTGCTGTGGATGATGGCAAAGTATTTATTCAATGCGACAACGAAGACCAGTCTTTTGTGGTGGCCTTCGATGCGGCCTCCGGTGAAGAGGCTTGGCGCAAAGAGCGAGATGTCTCCACCTCCTGGAGTTCACCCATTGTCTGGAAAAATCGGCTTCGCAACGAATTAATCCTGTGTGGCAGTGACAGCGTGATTTCCTATGAACCGAACACGGGCAAACAATTGTGGAGTCTGACCGGAACGGGAGGAACGTTCAGCGGCTCCCCCACCTGTGACGCCGATCGCATCTATTTCGGCAACAGTGGTCGCAACAGCCGTGGACCTCTCGTCGCGATTGCGGCGGGTGCAGAGGGTGAACTGGACGTCGAAGACGAGACTTCTGACAAAGGGATTGTCTGGGTTCAACCCTCATCCGGTCCTGGCATGGCATCGCCCGTCGTTGTCGATGGAAAACTGTTTGTGTTGAGCCGTAGCATTCTGACGTGCCATGACGCGAAAACGGGAGAACGACTCTATCGGAACCGATTGCCCGCCAAGAGTGTCGCCGCTTCCTTGTGGTCCACGAACAACCAACTGTTCGTGCTGGACGAAGCGGGAAACACCTTCGTTGTCGAAGTCGCCGAAGATTTCGAACTGGTGGGCGAAAACAGCATTTCTGGCCTCTTTTGGTCAACGCCCGCTGTATCGACTGACTGCCTTTTGCTGCGAGCAGCCGATCGACTCTACTGCATCCGGTCCACGGAATCTCCGTAACGGAGTCCCCTGGCTACCACAGGCAACTTTTTGTCGAATCCCTGCCGTTCTTATCTACCTAAACATTCAAGAGCGGCAGATCCAAGAGGACGCGTGGAAGCTGCCGATTCCGAGTGGCGTGAAGTAAAACGCATCCGTGGTGTGCCCATCTTGTGATGAATCGGACTCATTCTGCTTGGCCACACCACCACGAATGTGATGAGGCCTTGTGAGATCTCTCGATAATTCGCTGGTAATGCCGCTTCATCTCTAGCTTGTGCCGTAACGGTTTGGGTTTAGACTATACGCTGATTTTGAGTCCTAAGTGATCGATTCTTACACTCTCTTCACACCCGCTTCGGTTTTGACTGAAATCGTAGGTTATCGGACAGCTGGAGGGTGTCAAACAAGGAGAATACCATGCTTGATGGTCAGCATTCCGGTCATCGTCGTTACGGCAGCATTCCAATCTTTTTTGCCGTGGGAATGTTCTTAACCCTCGGCGTTGCCTGCAATCGGCAATCGGTTGTTGAAGTTCAATCGGATGGCGATAAGGAGGTCGCAGAAGTGGTATCAGACAAATCGGATCATCTTGACGGAAAGGTTTTACGTCACGCAGTTTTTTTCAAGTTCAAAGACTCATCGTCGGACGAACAAGTGAAAGAAGTTGTCGAGGCATTTCGAAAACTGCCAGTACAAATAGAAGAGATTTCTGATTTCGAATGGGGCACCAACAACAGCCCAGAAGACCACGATGATCAATACACACACTGCTTCTTACTCAGCTTCGATAACGAAGAGGGACGCAACGAGTACCTGCCACATGACGCCCACGTCGGTGAATTCGCAGACACCTTACGACCGCATTTGGAAAAAGTATTTGTGATCGACTATTGGGGTAAGTCTGCGAAAAAACCTGTCGACAAAGCCCTAAGACACGCGGTGTTTTTCAAGTTCAAAGAAGATGCTGCCGAGGCAGATATCAAAAAAGTAGAAGAAGCATTCGCCGCCTTGCCCGCCAAAATCGATTCTATCAAGGCGTTTGAATGGGGTAGAAACAACAGTCCGGAAAACCATGATCAGGGTTTCACGCACTGTTTTATGGTGACGTTTGATTCAGAAGAAGGTCGGGAAGCCTACTTGCCCCACCCTGATCACACTGAGTTTGTGCAGGTCTTATTGCCTGTACTCGACCAGGTAAGAGTGCTCGATTATTGGGCGGAAAAGTAGCATCGGGCCCAGCATCACCGCCACTCGCTTCGCACTGCCGCCAACTTGCGCGATCTGGCAGCCTGCATAATTGGGGAGGTCATTCCGAGCTAGTTTTCTAGCTTCGGCCCCCCTACGTCGAGGAATGGCTCAGGCAAGTAAGCTCTTCAACACGGTGATCAATCATCGATGACAGTGTCAATACGAACCACATCTCGCATCGACTGTTCCGTATAGAGATTGTGGTAGACACCAGCTTTTTGGATGAGTTCCAAGTGAGATCCTTGTTCGACAATTTCGCCCTGGTCAATCACGACGATCTTGTCGGCCGCACGAATCGTCGATAATCGATGAGCGATCACAAAGCTGGTCCGACCGGACAAGACTTGAGCCAAACCAATTTGAATTTGTCGTTCCGTTTCTGTATCAATCGACGATGTTGCTTCGTCCATTACCAACAAACGCGGCCGCTTTAAGACAGCGCGGGCAAATGATACCAGCTGTTTTTCACCCAGGCTAAGTTGATTGCCCCCTTCGCCGACTTGTGTTTCATAACCCGCTTTCAAATCGCAGATGAACTCATGAGCTCCTGCCAATTTAGCTGCTTGTTGAATCTCTTCGATTGTCGCCTCTAAGTGGCCATAGCGGATGTTGTCCGCAATCATGCCGCTGAACAGGTGGGGTTGTTGAAGTACGATACCGAGGTTTGACTGCAGCCACTGCAAACTACGTTTGCGATAATCAATTCCGTCGAACAGTATTTGACCCTCGGTAGGTTCGTAGAATCGACAGAGCAGATTAACGAGTGTTGATTTACCACCGCCAGTTGCCCCGACCAAGGCAATGGTCTCGCCGGCGGCTACTTTCAGATTGAAGTCTTTGACGATCGGAGGCCCCTCTCGATAACAAAATCCCACATTGCGGAACTCAATTTGATGGATCTCGTCCGGATACCCGTCGGTCCCGCACTTTTCAAGGGTCGCCCTCACCTCGGCACTATCACGAATCTCGGGTTCTGCGTCGACTAAGCTCAACACACGTTCGGCTGACGCTTGTGCCATTTGAAGTTCTGCGAACCAGGCCGACATGTCTTGAACCGGAGCAAAAAAAAGTTGTGCGTAGTACATGAACATCACCACTTCGCCCACCACTAAGCTACCCGCAATCACTTGATATCCGCCGGTCACTAATGCGAACGCAATGGCAATGCTGCCAATGGTCAATACGATTGGCAAATAGACCGCTGAGAGGATAGAGTTCCGCACTGAATAACTCCGCAGTTCTTCCGAGACCCGATCAAAGTCTTGGAGATTCGCATCACCGCGCACGAACACCTTGGATGTTCGTACCCCCATGATGCCCTCGTTGTAAACGGCCGTAATCTTGGAATTGGCTTTTCTGACCAACCGCGATGCTCGCAAGATCTGCTTGCGAAAAAAGATACTGACAATAAACAACAAGGGCACGACCGACAGAACGGCGAGTGCCATTAGCCGGTTGTAGTAGAGCATGACACAAGCAATACCGAACATTAGAGCAATGCCCCAAATGAAGTCCATCACTCCCCATGCCAGAATGTTTGATAAACGATTGCAATCCGAGGTCAGCCGAGCCATCAGCCAACCCACGGGTTTGGTATCGTAGAAACTAAATGACAATTGCTGCAGTTGTTGAAAAGCGTCGCGCCTAATGTCATGGCTAACGTGGGTGCGAATCTTACCCGCACGAGAGATAAATCCCCAAACTGATGCGCAAAGCGCCAAGGACACTGCGGCAAAAGCCCAAGCATAGGGTACGAGATTGGTATCCGCACCATGTGCTTCCACATCGGCAATCAGTTTCCCGGTTATGATCGGAAAGGCCAGATCACTAGCAGCCAAGCTAAACGCGACAATCGTGAACGACACAGTTGTCCGACGATAGTGGAGCGTATAACGCAGAAGTTTTGACCACAAACGCAGATTGACTTTTTGTGGCTGATCCTCGTCAACCCATTCAGAATTCATCGTCGCTTGCCTCCCGACAAATCCTTGGCCATTTCCTCTTCGAGGGTCCCTTGTATCCTCCACAGGCGACGATAAGCACCGTCTTCTAACAGCAGCTGATCGTGGCTGCCTTGTTGGACGAGTCGACCGTGGTCAAAGACCAGAATACGGTCGGCCAGACGGGTTGATGAAAGTCGATGCGCGATGAGAATTGTCGTTTGATTTCCTCGTCGATTGGCAAGGGATCGTAAGATGTGCGCCTCGGTCTTTGTGTCCACGGCGCTCAAGCTGTCGTCCATCACAAGGAAAGCGGGGTTTTTCAGCAGAGCTCGAGCGATTGCCAGCCGCTGTCGTTGCCCTCCAGAAAGGGTGACACCCCGTTCGCCGACCTTGGTTCCATACCCTTCTGCGAAACCACAGATATTTTCATGAATATCTGCGGCTTGCGCCGACTCCTCCACCTCGTGATCAGCTGCGGCACTGCGACCAATCACGACATTTTCACGTACTGTTTTTGAGTACAAGAATGGATCCTGGAGCACCATCCCAAATGCCCCACGCAGGGAATCCCGGTTGATCGTGTTTAATTCACGACCGCCAATCTTGATTGAGCCTTGCTGGTAATCATAAAGTCGGACCAAGAGATTCACAAACGTCGACTTACCTGCACCGGGCGGTCCGAGTAATGCGATCGTCTCACCTTGCTGGATCGTGATCGTCAAATCGCTCAAGGCCTTACGACCTTCGTCGTAACTGAACGTCAGATTCCGGACCTCGATCAATCCCTCAACGGGTTGATCGGTCTTCGCTTCATCGCTCTCTGGCTCTGCCATTAATATCTCTTTAATACGGCCGATCGAAACGGTTGCCTTACCCGTATCAGCCAAGACACGTCCAATATGTCGCACGGGCCAAATGATGGTGCGGACTAACCACCAAAATAGAACCCACGTACCTAACGTCATCTGACCTTCCGCGACAAAATAAGCGCCCCCGATCAAGACCAGTCCAAGCTGTGCGAAAACGAGCACATCTGACAACGTCCAATAATTCGTCAACGCAAGAAACAAACGGTATTCCAAATCTCGAAATTCCCCATTGCGCTGCAAGAATTTGCTCGTCTCAAATTCCTGCCGAGCGAAGGCTCGTACGACGCGAATTCCGGTAAGGTTCTCCTGCAACACGGTGGTGAGTCGTCCTTCGGCTTCATCGACCTGCTGGAAAAGAGCTCGAACCTTGCGAAAGAATTGAACGGCAAAAAAGATGATCATCGGAATCAAACAGAACGAAAGTGCTGTCATCCGTCGGTCTTGGGACAGCATGATCGGAAAAGCGACGAGTAGGAAGAGAGAAACTCGCACAATCTCGACGACTTGTGACGCAAGAAATACTCGAATCGTTTCGACATCGGAAGAGCAGCGTTGAACCAGATCACCCGTATCGGAATGGTCGTGAAAACTGCAGGGTAATCGCTCCAGATGCGCGTAGAGACGATGACGCAGTTGCTGAACAATGCCTTCGCTGGCTTGAGCCGCCCAACGTCCGCGCAAATAAGTGAAACCGCCATAAGCCGCATTAAAACTGACCATTGTCACTGCAGCTGGTATCAAGCTCTGCCACATCGTAGCCTGGCCGGTTAACAGAGCATCCAGAGCTCGCTTCAGAACATAGGGGACCGACAACAGAAAAACGGTCCCGACTGCCATGGCACCAATCGCCGCCAAATAGCGCAAACGCTGACCGGCTGTCAGTTCCCACAGGGTGCGTTTCGAACTCGCGTGCAAGCCTTTCCTCCAATGTCTTACGATGAGATTATTCCAAGCCAGTCGATCGGCGATGACGCTGCGAACGGGTCCTCGACATCTCAACCATCTGCCCTGCAGGATACGGTGACGAGTCGAAATCACAACCCCTGTCGCGATCCGCTCGGAAGCTCCCTTGAGTCATGCAACAATTTCGCAACCGTTTTTCACCCATCCAGGGTTCCTTTCAACCCGATCAATTTTCTACCGTCTTCCTGAATAGGTGACGTATCAAGGCAAAGCAAATATAATCAAGGTCGAGGTATTTGCGATTCTCTCGACAATTTTATTTCTTGAAAGCAAGATCCATGAGTTTTATTGTTCAACGCCGTACTCTGCTTGCCTTGGTGATGGTTCTGTTTGGAGCGCTTGAGGCCTCGAGTAATCCGTTGCGAGTCGAGCACGACAAGGTAGCAGGAACCATTTCGGTTTTTCGAACCACGAGCGACGAACCCATTCTGACCCAAAATGCGAAGGTAGATTTCCGACCCTACATCCATCCGATTGTTGCTCCAGATGGTGATGGAGTGCTAACAGAATACAGTCCCGGTCACCACAAACATCAAACAGGATTGTATTGGGGATTTACCCGAGTCAACGGGCGTGATTTTTTCCATCATCCCGAAGGAACTCATTGGCGACGAGTCTCGGCTGAAGTGACCACGAAAGATGACCAAGCCACGCACGATGACGAAGCCACGCACGATGACGAAGTAGCATGGAAAACCGTTTACGAATTGCTAGACGACTCGGGCAACACGATGCTGACCGAGACACAACATTGGAGGATGCACGTGCACGATGACGAGTACGTGCTTGACTTGGAGTGGATTGGTGAAGCCAAAGTCGATATCACAATTGGAAAATACGACTATGGCGGACTCTTTCTTCGCATGCCATGGCGCGAGGGAATCGCCGCTGAAGTTGTGAATGCGGCTCGTCAGCGCAACACACGAGCTGAGGGTCAACGAGCTCCTTGGCTTGACGTCGGGATGCAAGTGGACGGACGAGAAGATCTCGCCCATATCGCAATCTTTGACCATTCCAAGAATCCCGGCTTCCCTCAACCTTGGCGAGTGGATGGTCAAATGGGAGTCGGACCGGTGAGAGCCAGGTTGGGTGATTGGAAAATCCCCCAAGGTGAAAAGGTAGTCATTCGGCATCAACTGATTGTCTTTACGGGTGAACTGAACGACCTGAGTTTGACCAACCAATGGGGTGAGTTTAGCGGACAACGGGGAACCTGGGCTTTGTGGAATATTGCCCAGAAGGAAGGACGCCAAGCCGAATTCTTGACTCCCGAGAAAGCCGTCGAGTCAATGAGTTTACAGGACGGCTTCGAGGTTAATGCCTATGCAGCCGAACCAATGATTACGCAGCCCATGGCGTTTTGCTGGGACGATCGAGGACGAATCTGGGTGGCTGAAAATCGCGACTATGAATCTCGTGGTCATGGATTCTCAAATTCAGGAGACAGCCGCATTCTCATTCTCGAAGATACCGACCATGATGGCGTCGCTGACAGTCGCAAGGTCTTTGCCGAAGGCATTCCATTTCCATCCGGCATCGCCGTCGGCTTTGACGGGTTGTGGTTAGGAGCGCCACCCAATTTGTTGTTTGTTCCGGATCGAAACAAAGATGACAAAGCCGACGCCGATGCGATTGAGGTTCGTCTGACCGGCTGGGGCATCCGAGACCGACACGAAACGCTCAATTCGCTGCACTGGGGACCCGACGGATGGCTGTATGGCTGTCAAGGGTTCGCAACACCTTCTCGTGTTGGTAAACCCGCGGGGGAAGGCAGATTGTTTCGAAAAGGCGAAGCATTTCCAAAACAGATCAAATTTCGCGACGAACCGGTGGACATCAACGGTGGAGTCTGGCGATATCATCCGACCAAAGATCGTTTCGAAGTTGTTGCACACGGCTTCAGCAATCCTTGGGGACTTGATTACGACGGCAAGGGTCAGCTATTCATTTCGGCCTGCGTCATCCCCCATCTCTGGCATGTTATTCCAGGTGGGATCTATCATCGTCAGGGCGGCAGCCATTTCAACCCGCACGTCTACAGTGACATTCGTACCATTGCGGATCACCGGCATCGGTCCGCTCACGGTGGTGCGCGCGTTTATCTGTCCGATGCGTTTCCGCAAAAATATAAGAATCGCATCTTCATGGCCAACATTCACGAGCACGCCGTGTTGACCGATATTCTCGAGCCGAAAGGATCTGGATTCATTGGACGTCATGGGGACGATTTCTTGCTTGCCAATAACGCTCAATGGATTGGGTTTAGCGTAGAGATCGGTCCAGAAGGGGCTGTGTACATCTTAGATTGGCACGATGCTGATATTTGTGGAAAAGAGGTTCTGCACAAAGAAACAGGCCGGATCTTTCGCATCTCGGCTACTGATTCTAAAGCGAAGCCGTGGAAAGGACGTTACTCCAATCTGGCATTACTCGAAGATGCGGAACTGGTGAAACTTCAATTGAGCGAGAGTGCTTGGCACGCTCGTCGTGCGCGATTAATCCTTCAACAACGAGCTGAAGAGCGACAGCTCAAGTCCGCAACTCACCAACAGCTTCGAACAATCCTCGAAGAAGAAACTTTTACCGACCATCGATTACGCGTACTTTGGGCTCTTCATGTCACGGGCGGCATCTCGCATGACGATCTCCTTCACTTGCTCAGCGATCCGGACGCTCATGTCCGAGCGTGGTCCATTCAACTGTTGTGTGAGGATCTTGATCCGCCAGCCGAAGCGCTGGATCGCTTTGCCAATATGGCTCGTGAGGACGAATCGGCAGTGGTCCGGCTCTATTTGGCCGCCGCCCTTCAACGCTTGCCACACGAACAACGCTGGCCCATTGCAGCCCAACTGGTAACGCATGCGAAAGACATCAACGATCACAACATTCCCAAAATGATTTGGTTTGCGGTCGAGCCGATGGTGGCTGAAAACCCCACAAAAGGGCTGCGGCTAGCAACTCGTAGTCAGATACCCGTCATCACGAGATTCATCGCGCGACGTCTGGGCCATGCGGACGAATTTCAACCAGTTGTCGCCACTGTCGAAGCGCAACCCGCAATTCAACATCTTTTGCTTTTGGGACTTCGCGACGCACTTGAAGGTCGATTCGACGTGACGCCGCCAAACAACTGGAATCGTGTGCGACAAACGCTTGCTCGTAACAGCGATGCGGCTCGTGTCGCCACGGAACTCTCCCAGCATTTTGGCAACGCGACAGCAGTCAAAGAAATGCTAACAGTTGTCCAGAATTCTGATGCCGATCTAGCCGATCGCCAACGTGCACTCACGAATCTCGCAGCTCAGCAAGAGCCCGAACTGGAAGCGGTGTTGTTCCAGTTGATGAATGATGATGATCTAAGGGCGCACGCGATTCGAGCGATGGCTTCCTACGACAACAAGCGTATGTCTGAGCTGTTGTTGAAGCGTTACGCAACGCTTTCGACAGATGAAAAACTGGAGGTTGTGCACACATTGGCCGCCCGTCCGAGTTACGGCTGGCAACTGACACAAGCTCTCAAACGTGGTGATGTCCCAAGGCGGGATGTCCCGGCATACGTCGCTCGACTGTTGCAACGAGTCGTCGGGAACGGTTTCCTCGAAGTCTGGGGACCGATCGACGGTATCTCGGCCGATACCAAAGCTGCATTTGCGAAATACCGTGAGCTGTTGACGGAGGAAGCCCTTCAGGCCGCGCGTCCCGGTCACGGACGACTTGTGTTTCGACGAACTTGCGCCGCATGTCACAAACTTTATGACGACGGAGGGCAGATCGGCCCTGATATCACCGGCGCCAATCGGACCAATCTCGAATACATCCTGGGCAACGTGTTGACTCCCAGCGCTATCATTCAAGACGCATACAAGATGCATCTAATTCTCACCGACGAAGGCCGAGTCTTTTCTGGAATTCCCGCCGATGAAGACGAACGACAACTAAGATTACGAGTAGCTAATCAAGATCAGCCGGTCGTGATACCAAAATCACAGATCGAATCGCGAGAAATTGCGCCCGTGTCGATGATGCCCGACGGACTTCTGAATACACTTTCGGAAAGAGAAGTCCTGGACTTGGTCGCCTATCTCAAATCGCTCAAACAGGTGCCGCTTCCCGAAACGGATGCCAAATGACGCGCGCCGCTCACATGAGGGTTGGTCCCATCTTGCGGCCTGTCCGGGGCAAATGTTGATCGTTGGCATCACGATCATCGCAGATTTCAGCTTTCCAAATTGCTCATGCTAGAATGAAGCATTGAGTGATGCATTCGTGTGTTGTCCGACACAAAGCTGAGTACCTTGAACAAAACAAATCCGACTGGAAAGAGACGCCACCATGAGACGTTCCTGCTTGCTGCTGCTCGGCGGTCTGCTGCTGACAACTTCTTCAATGCTGAAGGCGCAGGACGAAAAAGGTAAGGAGCCCAAAGAGGCGGCAATTCAAGAAGTTGTTCAAGAGGTCAGTCCGCAACTTCGAAATCAAGTCGCTGACCTGCTGTCGAAAGAAGTTGATCGGATCACCGCACAATTGGAAGCAGAACGACAAGAGCTTGAGGAGCTCCGAACACGACTAAAAGCTCGTGAGAAAAAAGTAAAGCGTTCCGAACTCGCATTGGAGTTTCTGAACAATCGTCTCAAACAATGGCGTCCGGAGAACGACGGAGCTGCTAACAACCAGTAGGTGTTGTTGTCGCTAAGCTACCGGAACCGTCTTTTGATCCTTCAATCTAACCTGGGACATCAGCTGGCTCTGACAATTACAGAATCGTCAGCACTGTCTGTTAGATCCTGTTGGCACTTGCCTTTCTACTGTCCACCAGGTCAATCATTCCCCAGCAGTGGACAGGATGGGATCCTCCCCGGTCTGGCTGGTTAAGAGCGTGTCATCTTTTAGAACGGCCGAAACTTGCTTACGAATCGCTCGAGGTCTCGGTCGAACACCCGTCTTTTTCTGTCGAAAACTGATCGCGAAGATCACGGTGACTGTGGCGAGAAAGACCGCTACTGACAAAAACATCGTTGGATAGGCGGGCCAACCGAACAACTTGGCAAAGTGCACGATCGAACCAACAACGGGCTGACCAACCAAACTGCCAAGGTCGAACATCGTCAGCATCAAGGTGGTCGCCAAGCCACGATAGCGGATTGGAAAAGAAAGACTACCGCCTGTCATTGCAGCCGGAAAGACAAACGCATGGGCCAAACCGCCCAAACTGGCCGGAATCATCAACGACCAGACATCCCGAACCAAAAGGTAAGAAACCATACTACTGGTTAAAAAGAAAAGGCCAAGTAATATCGAACGTTTCACTCCCCACCGATCGGGCCAATGACGACAGAGGATTCGTGCGATGAAAGCGACCGCCGCATAGACCAAAAAGTAGCTCTGAATCTGATCGATTTTGAATTCATCTGCAAAAGTGCGCACGAATGAGAATGGTATTCCAATCCCAACACCCATCGCAATTCCAACGATCAAAATCATACCCGGATGATAACGGCGGATAATTGGCAACAGCGGCAAACGACGACTGACGACCGGACGTGCAACGCCCGCGCGATTCGCCAGCAAGGCCAAGACAAAAGCAAGGCCACTCATCGCAGTTGCACAGATAAACATTCTGTGGACATGAAGTTGTGGGCTACCGGACAATGAAAACAGCCAGTCTGCCACAACGGGGCCTAAGGCAATTCCAACAAATCCCGATGATCCCAGAGCTCCAATCATCTCTCCGGTACGATGGTGAGGTGCTCGTGAAGAGATAAAGGTAATTGATGATCCGAACGCTCCTGCCAAACTTGTCGTGTAAAGAATTCGTGCCAGGTACACGCCGGGAAAGGTGAGCGATTCGACCCAGGTATGAGCATACGTGCTGAGGCAAACCAAGGCGACAGACACCATCCAAATGTTGCCTGCGCCATAACGGTCAATACCGACTCCTTGAAATACGCGCATCAAGATCGCACCCAGCATCCCAATGCCCACAATCCATCCTAATTCGTATTCATCGCCGCCAAGATAGGTGACGAAATCGGCATAGCGGAAGAGTGCACTCACCCCAACCATCAGGGCGGTGTTCGCTGCATAGGCCAACCAGAAGCAGAGCCCAAAGGGTTGCGTGCCTTGCTCGTCTGACAAAGTGATGCTCTTTTGGAAAGGCGTTACCGACCCGCCGGCAGTCGAACCCAACCGTCCAATACAACGGCTGGACTCACCCGTTTGTGATCCCATCGGTTGGGATTTTCGCTGCGGTTTGCTTGCTCCGAACCAATCTCGACTGATTCGTCACCAAAACACGCTCTTTTTGGACTGACTCTATTTCCGCTTTTGAGGTTCACTTTCGGCGAGCGAGCGTGATCACCCGATCAAACACTAAACATCCAGATTACGAACGTCCAACGCATGTTTTTCAATGAATTCGCGTCGAGGTTCGACCTTGTCTCCCATCAAAACGCGGAACATTTCATCCGCTGCTCCCGCATCCTGCATCGTCACCTTCAACAACGTCCGATTCTCTGGATCGAGCGTTGTCTCGCGTAATTCCTCGGCGTTCATTTCGCCAAGACCTTTAAACCGGGTGATTTGTAAGCCTTTTTCACCTGCAGCTCGCACGGCAAGTAACAGACCTCGGAGATCTTCCAGAGGAATCTCGTTTTCGCCCCGACGCAGCACATAGCGCGGATCCTCGATTCCGGTTCGATCCTGTGGAATCAGTGATTGGATGTCGAATCCGTGTTTCGCTAAATCGGCAAGGCCGTTGTTGATAGTGCGAACTTCATGAAATTCTGTAATCTGAAGCTTCGTGCTTTGGTCTTCCAAGGATTCATCGTTTTCATCCGTCGATGAATCATCCACGGTTAACTCGTTACCTGTTTCTTGTTCTGTCTTGGCAACCAGTTCCTCCAATTGTTTACGACTGTTCAGCCAGTACTCATGGTAGCCAACAAACACATGGTAGACCGGCATCTTTCCGGACTCAAAATCCATGCGCTCAGCATGCGTTTTCAACGCGATACCGCGGCGTTCCAAGACAACAAGTGATTCCTCCATCGCTGCAAGAATCTGGCAAAGCTTAGCCATGCTTTCACCATCGATTAGGTTGCCGTCACCGGCATCCAAGACAGAATCACCCAAGCCTTTTTCAAGCAGCTGGGTCTTCATCTCATCGTCCGTCTGCACGTAATACGTATGCTTCTTTTGTTTCACTCGAAACAGAGGTGGCTGAGCAACATAGACGTGACCTTTGGACACCAATTCGTACATTTGCCGATAAAAAAAGCAGAGCAAGAGCGTACGAATGTGCGATCCATCCACATCGGCATCTGTCATGATAATAATTTTGTTGTACCGGCGTTTTGAAATATCCTGTTCGGATCCGATGCCGGCACCGATCGCTTGGATCATGCTGCGCACTTCTTCATTGGCCAAGACCTTATCTTCACGCGACTTATACGCATTGATGATCTTACCTCGGAGCGGAAGAATTGCCTGATACTGCCGCAATCGACCTCCTTCTGCACTGCCGCCGGCCGAATCACCTTCCACCAGATAAAGTTCACAGCGTTCCATATCTTTGCTGATACAGTCACGCAGTTTGCCTGGCAGGCCACCACCGGAGAGGGCCCCTTTTCGTTCTCGTAAGAGAGCTTTTGCTTTGCGGGCCGCTTCACGTGCTTCGGCGGCCAACATTCCTTTTCTGATGATTATCTTTGCGGAACGCGGCGTTTCTTCAAAGTACTTGGCAAGGAATTCACCTACAGACGAATTTACAATTCCTTCCACCTCACTGTTGCCCAACTTGGTCTTGGTTTGACCTTCGAATTGCGGGTGCGGGACACGCATCGAAATGACCGCCGTTAAGCCTTCCCGAAAGTCGTCTCCAGACGGTGTCACATCTTTAAATAGATTTTCCTTCCTTCCGTACGTGTTCAAGGAACGCGTCAAAGCAGAGCGAAAGCCTGACACGTGGGTTCCACCTTCGTGGGTGTGGATATTGTTGACGTAGGTGTGCATATTTTCGGTGAATTCACTGGAATACTGCAAGGCAATCTCGTATCCAACTCCTTCCGATTCACCTTCCAAATAGATCACATCACTGTGAATCGGCTCACTCGCTCGATTCAAATGCTCAACAAAATCGAGAATTCCCCGCTCATAATGAAACTCTTCACCTTCGTTGTTACGGTGATCTTGGTAAATGATCCTCACACCCCGGTTCAAGAAGGCTAGTTCCTGGAGTCGTTTGAAGAGCGTGTCGTAGGCAAATTTGGTAGTCTGAAAAATCTGGGTGTCGGGTTTGAACGTGGTCTTCGTACCTTCTTTTTTGGTTGCCCCCACACGATTGACTGGGCCCTGTGGAATTCCACGTTGGTACTCTTGCTGATAGACATGCCCTTCGCGATAAACTTCGACCTCGCACCATTCAGAGAGAAAATTAACCACGGTGACGCCCACACCGTGCAGACCACCGGAAGTTTGGTAGGCACCTTTCTCGAACTTTCCACCGAATTTCAGGACCGTCATGACCCCTTCAACAGTCGATACCTCTCGGCCCGCCTCTTCCGACAATTGTTCATGCCGATCGACTGGAATACCTCGACCGTCGTCTTCAACCGTCACAGATCCATCCGTGTTGATGGTCACTTGCACGCTGGACGCGAAACCTGCCATGGCTTCATCGATGGAATTGTCAACAACCTCGTAGACTAGGTGATGCAAACCTCGACCGGTTGTGTCACCAATGTACATACTGGGTCGCTCGCGCACGTGCTCCAGATCAGACAAATGCTGGAGATCTTCTGAAGTGTATTCGCTATTTCCAGCGTGCAAACTTTTTGGCTCGTTGTCTTCTGGTTTTTCTAAATCGTTCATAAGAACCTTGAAATAATTTTGTGGTTAAACTTCCATGTGCGGTCCGTGACAACGTCAGTGGATAGAACCCACGACAAAACGTAGATCACGAATTTTTTGATCGGGCATCCTTTCCGAGAGCGCTTTGGTCAAACGTCGCTTTTGAAATGTCAATTCTTGGACGACGGCCGAATTGGTAGCGATCACTTCCAGCACTCCCCGGCGCACTTGGCCGGGTCGACTGTGCTGGCTAAGTTGACCTGCGATCTCCTGCCAAACCTCCGAATAATCTTCCTGTGCCAATAGACGGTTGTAGCCACGCCGCGCCATCAGTTGAGGCAGCACATCCGCCAATTTTCGCGCATCCCGTTTACGCGGTTCCGACTTCTTGGAATTGTAGCGCTTTGACCCCGTCATCGTTGGCCTTGTTAAGTCAATTCTTAAACATTCGGAACCTGTGAGATTCCGATCAATAAACTTCAGTTACTGGGCGGTTCCCGCCGTTTCAGCCGTAGCGGCTTGCGGCCGGTCACGCGCCAATGGCATCACGACGTAGCCATATCCATCATCCGTTTCAAACAGTGCGGCGCTATCGGTATCGAGAATATTGAGCGTAAAGATTTTTTCCTGATCAAGCACCTTGAGGAAGTCGGTGACAAATCGATGATCAAGACAGAGTGTGATTTCTTCACCATCATAGGGAATTGGTAATTCAACATGCGATTCGCCCACATCAGCGGTCAAACCACATAGCACAAGCGAACCCTTTCCAAACGTAAAGTCGATACCACGACTATCTACACTCGTAACGATAGCTGCCTGACGTAACGCCGAATGCATGGGTCCCACTGAAATTTCGATGTGTGCCGCTTCGGGCCGCTGTGGAAGCACATCGCGCCAACGTGGAAAGCGACCTTCCACCAAGCGAGAAGTGATCGTAACAGTCGGGCTTTTGACCAGAAAGTCATTTCCCCGTGATGCGATCCGTATTTCCGCATCGCCATCGGACAACGCTCGTTCGATGAGTTGCATGGAGCGAGAAGGCACAATCGTCATCGCATCGCCTGTTGCGTGCCCATCAACCGACACGGCTGGACCTTCCATTTTGGCCAAACGACGGCCGTCCGTCCCCACTGCAATGATGCGGTCGTTTTGCATCTCGAGTAAGACACCTCCCAGCGCGTAACGACTGCTTTCAGTGTCCGTGGCAAAAAGCGTTCGACGAATCAATTCCCTCATCAGACGAGCCGGTACCTCGTGATATTTGGTTTCTCCAAATTCCGGCACATTGGGGAATTCTGCAGGATTTCCTGCTGCCAATTTGAATTTACTCCGGTCACCCGAGACAACAACCCCCTGCTCGTCTGCTTCGATCCGCAATGTCGCATCGCTTGATTCACTCAATATTGATTTGAATTGAGCGACTGATAACAGAGCACTTCCGGGAACTTCGACCTCTAATTCGGCAATATCAATTCGAATACCGACCTCCAGATCGGTTGCCATTAACACGGCCGCGTTGTCAGCTGCTTCGATCTTGACATTTTGAAGAATCGGCTTGGGACTTCTGGACGGAGCCACGCCGGCTGCGACTTGAAACGCAGAAAGCAATTTGTCTCGTTCGCATTTGATTTTCATTGCATTCCCTTTTGGCTTACACACGCGGTGAATCGTTCCGGTGACTCTATTTCTAATAGTTATTTAAAAATTCAGTCGTAGTAGTAACAGTCGCGATAGCTACCGTCGATAGTTGAAGGTTGTTATCGATAACTAGTTCTAGGGTACCGACTTTGGTTTACAACTGAGTCTTAATTGCTGGTGGATAACCTGTCTGTTCTCGGTTGGGTTCTGTTGATTGGTTAGCGATTTGTCGTCATTTGAAACGGTGGAACCTGAACTTCGGGATTCAAGTTTGTAATCGACAATATTCACGACAGTAGATCGACAACTTTCCCACACTCCTGTTCCGTTGTTGTCATGCCGCGTGAGGCGACAAGGCTCGTTCTAGTTCATGAACTGCGCTTCGCGTGGTCGAGTCAGAATCGATCATCCGTTGCACTTTTCTACACGCATGCATCACGGTTGAATGATCTCGTTGCTGAAACAGCTGACCAATTTGTTGGTAGCTCAAGGGCGTAAGTTCTCGGATCAGAAACATCGCAACGCTTCGAGCGAGAGCATCCATTTTTCGACGAGATGCTCCGGTCACATTGGTGACTTTCAAACCGAAGTGTCGAGCCGTTGCTCGGATGATCTTTCTTGGATCCAAGGGATCGATGTCGGAATCCAATAATTTTTCGATCTGCGAAAACTCAACTGGACAAGACGGATCAATGTTTGAAGTGATAATCTGATTGACCAGTCCAATGAGTTGTGGAATGGACGTCTGGGTGCGATTGGCGAGGTGTTCCTGAACTTCGATGCCTAGTTTCAAGTTTCGTTGTTGGCACAATCGCATCAGCAGTTCTTTGCGAGTATCTGCGGACGGTAGTTGCAAGGGAACGCAGACGCCGTGAGACAGTCGACTTTCAAGTCGGGCTGATAACTTCAGCGCGTGAAGTGGTTGCGAGGCGGCGAAAACAGTTGGCCGTTCAAACCGATGTCGATGGTCGATGATGTTTGATAGAGTATGTTGGGTTTTGGGACTATCACGCAGTTCATTTAAGTTGTCAATCAGCAAGAGACCGGGTCGGCAATAGCGTTGTTGAAATTGTGAAACGTCGTCCAGCTTTATCGCTTCCAGGTAACTGTGTACAAATTCACTCGCCGACAAAAGTGTCACCTGTTCCTGATCGTTTTGCCGCGACCAGGTCGCCGCTAACGCGTGAAGCAGTTGTGTTTTGCCGTAGCCGGCCGGAGCGGTGATGAGGAGCGGATGATATTGGATCGCTAACGAGGGCGCGTTGTTTTCGAAGGTTAGTCCGATACCATTTTTGATCAACGCATTTTCCGGACCTAATAGAAATTCGCGCAGCAGCGCACCAGATTCAGCCGACGCCTTGGAGCGACGACTTGTCACTTTGGAGACTGGCTCCAACGATAACGTGGCAATTCCGACAGTCACCTTGCCTCCGTGAAGGAATCCGTTGTGCTCATCAGAATGCGTTTGAACTCTTCTGCAAAGCTTCCATTTGCTTGTTCAAACGCCGTCGGTTATTCGCTCAAAGCCTGAGCGGATGGGGTCCGAGGTCAACGAACCAATCGACGTCTTTCCATCTGCGAGTTTTCAACCTTCCGGTAGGGAACAAAAAAGACCCTTGCTGAACCTCCGAATTATACCGATTCTGGTCGTATTTCGCGAGGCTCAGAGCGTGAATTTGCGGCTGTTTCTGATTGCCTTAAATGTTTGATAGTCTTGAGGATACGAACAGCAGCCTCCTCAATCTCCTCCGGCTGCGTGGTGGCGCCCAGGCTAAGTCGAAGGGAGCTCTCGATTCGCTCAGGATCGAGCCCCATGGCCAGCAAGACGGGGGAAGGTTCGCTCGAGCCACTGGCACAGGCCGATCCGGTGGAACAGGCCACGCCTGCCAAATCCAACGCCATGAGAATTGCCTGCCGATCCAGGCCGCAAAATGAGATATTCAGCGTATGTGGCAGCCGCGGATCCGTGCCGTTAACCACTGCGGTTGAATCCTCACAAAGGGCCGATTCTAGCCGTTTTCGACCCGATTCCATCCGCTCGTGTCGCTCCGATGACTCCGCAGCCCAAAAACGGAGTGCCGCCAGCATTCCCACCACCAGCGCTACCGGTTCCGTGCCGGGTCGCATCCCAAGTTGTTGGGATCCGCCAAATAAGATCGGCCGTAATTGACTCCCATTTCGTACCAACAGACCGCCAATGCCGGCGGGACCATGGAATTTGTGAGCTGCGACACTGAGGCTGTCGACACCCAGTTCTCGAAACTTAATCGGAGTTTTGCCGGCAACTTGAACCGCATCCGTGTGAACCGGAACGCCATGGGCTCGGCAACGTTCGACGACTTCCCCGATGGGCTGGATGACTCCAGTTTCATTGTTTGCCAACATCACACTTACCAGACGGGCTGGCTGACCGTTTTGGAGTAACTCTTCCAGATGAGTTAGACAAATCGAACCGCTTTGCAGCGCTTTCAACCAATCAATCTGCCATCCGCGTTGTGCTAATTCACCTGCCGCAGCAATCGTACTGGGATGCTCAATGGAAGAGATGATCATGCGTCCAGGTTCGCCCTGTGCTCGACCTAAAATCCCCAAATTATTGGCTTCCGTACCACCACTGGTAATTACGAACTGATCAGCCGCCGAAGATATTTCCCCGCCTAGCAGAGTTGCAATCGCCTCTCGTGCATCGTCCAAGGTCAATCGAGCTGCTCGGCCCGCACGGTGTTGGCTGCCCGCGTTCGCTCCGATTCGAGCGTAACAATCCTGCATGGCGGCAACGACGCGCGGATCAATCGGGGTCGTTGCATTGTGATCAAGGTAGATAGATTTCATTCTTCTATCGCGGTTGTTGCTCTCGTTTTTTCGATAAATTGCTGCGCCTGAGACTGCTTTTCGATCAGTCCTTTGTTTGCTGGTTCCAACTCGACTGCGACCGAATAGAGCTCGTTTGCCCGTTGGTGATCGCCGATCGAAGCATAGTCATCTCCGGCCGCAGTGAGATTTGCCACCATCACCGAATCGATCTTAAGTTGGAATTGATCTGAATTCGGAGAATCAACGGCTACTCCAAAAAGATCCGGGATCATGAAGTAAGCTTTTAACTCGGCCGCACGATGGACTGCCGCCCAAAAGGGTTTGAATTTCTGATTATTTTCGGCCGATTTGGTCCAAGTGAGCCAAACAAGGTTGCCTTTGGCATCTGTGGTATCGAGATAGTTACTGAGAATCCACGCATCCCCCTCCGATACGACTGATCCCGTTGTCACGAGGACCGAATCCCAACGACGGGCTGTTTTTGAGGAACTCACAATTTTTTTCAGTTTTAAATGTTCCTCCAAATTATTGCTGGAATCGGAACGAAAAACGGGCGTGATTTGGAGTTCCAAAAAGGGAATTTGATAGAAGTAGAAATTGCGTCGCCGGAATCCATCCGGGGCGAACTCACTTCCCGCAACTTGACCGAAGGTCAGAATCACAAAGAAGAAAAAACCAGCCATCAGTATCAGACTGACGATGAGGAGAAAAAGACGTTGAAGAGGTGATTTTTTGGGAGTCGTTGCAGAATTCATTGGAAAGCTTCAGGCCGGGATACACATAAAAGGCCCTCTTATTCTATCGCTTGCGAGCTTTCAATATGAGGTGGAAAGTTCCATCTCCGCACGAGTAGCTTGCCAATTTAGTCGCTAAAACCGTGTTTTTTGCAGAATTTCTGCCGATCATGACCGAGAAGGCAGCCCCTTGGTCGGAGCGACTGATTCGCTCAGAAACAATCGGCGTGGTTCTCTGGCTCGGTTGATCGGTCGCGGAAACGGAGTCGTTTAGCGACGAAACCGTTTGACAGCTAACGCGAAACGGCGTTTGATGCCCGAAAAAATTCTGTCCCAACGGTCTATTCCAGACGACCGCCGAGGACTGAATGCGACTTGGTTGGTGGAATGGCTTTCCAACATGCCAGCATCCGCCAGCGGAAATCGAGCCGGAATTTTCATCATGGCCAAATGGTTCAGGACGGGGCGTCAAAGACTTACGTGATTCAGGCAGTTCGGTGAGGAGAAAGCTGTCCCAACAAGACGGAATTTGGTACCGTCGATTCTCAACGACAATCCATGGTTGTTGACAAAGATGCCCGACGCTCGCTGTCGACCTAGGAAAGACTGCCAATCGGATGTTGACAGCTGGTAAGAAGTGAGCTTCTGGATGGTTTGGCTCCAGCTAGACTCGCAAATTCGACGAATTAACGACATGCTTTCGAGAAGTTCAATTCCGGCGATCGCGCTCAAAAGTGTTGCCTGTCGTTATCGGCACTGGTCGACTGGCCTGATAGCCTCGCTAGCGTCAACGGGCCCGGCGGCTATCCAACAGGCCGGCTCCAGCGAGCCATCGTTGCCTGAGGATACCGATGCGGCAAAAATGCAACGAATGGAGGCGGTTTTATTTTTGGCGAGGGAGCCGCTTTCGAGTCGAAAAGTGAGCCAGTATGCCAACTTGGCGGACGGCACGGAAGCTCGTACACTAGTGCGCCGATTGAACGAAAGGCTGGATAAGATGAATCGAGCTTTCCGAATTCAAGAGGTAGCCGGTGGGTTCCAGTTGACAACACGGGCAAAGTTTGCGAAATGGCTTTGTCGACTGGACCATGTGCCAACACAACTGCGGCTATCAGCACCGTCGATGGAGACGTTAGCCGTGGTGGCTTTTCGTCAACCCGTGATTCGCTCCGAGATTGAAGCGATTCGAGGCGTCAGTTGCGGTGACATATTGAATCAGTTAATGTCGCGTGATTTGGTGCGTGTCGGTGGCCGGAGTGATGAACTCGGAAGACCCTATTTGTACAATACGACGAAACAGTTTTTGAAGGTGTTCGGGCTTCGCAATTTGGACGACTTGCCAACATGCGATCGGCTGGCGTTAACGCCAGCCCGTTTGCCGCTGAAGTCCGGCACGCCAATTGAAATGGAAGATCCCAAGTCCACGGGATCGGTGGTTGAGGAGGAATCTGACGTGAACGTCTCGGTTCAAGAAGAACAGCATCCACATGACAAGCCAACTGAAATCGAGTCCGACCGTATGAGCGATCGCGAAGTTCGCATGGAAGATGAAGATTACGACGAAGACGAATACGAATACATCGACGAAGAGGAAGACGATGGAGCGGAAGACGATGGAGCGGAAGACGATGAACTAGAGGAAGAAGAGGACGGCGAAGAGCTAGAGGAAGAAGAAGAGTACGAAGACGACGATGAAGACGACGATGAAGACGATGATGAAGACGATGATGAAGACGATGATGAAGACGATGATGAAGACGATGATGAAGACGATGAACTAGACGATGAACTAGACGACGATGAACTAGACGACGATGAACTAGACGACGATGAACTAGACGACGATGAACTAGACGACGATGAACTAGACGACGATGAACTAGACGACGATGAACTAGACGACGATGAAGACGACGGCGATGAAGACGACGGCGATGAAGACCACGACGATGAAGACCACGACGACGACGATGATGATGATGATGATGACGACGACAAAGACGACAAAGACGATGATGACGAAGATGACGAAGATGACGAAGAAGATGAAGACGGGGACGAAGAGGCCGATAGCGATGGCTTCGAAGATGATGAATGGGTAGAAGTCGAAGAGGACGATGAAGAAGGAAAGGAAGACGAAGAGGAGGAGTGGGAGGAAGAAGAGTGGGATGACGATGATGAGTGGGAAGAAGAAGAAGGAGACGGAAAAGAAGACGGAAAAGGAGACGGAAAAGAAGACGGAAAAGAAGACGGAAAAGAAGAGTAGTCGCAACCGCGATTGAATCGATGGCCGACTGACTAGTGAATCATCAATGATTCACTAGTCTCTCAGTTGAAAAAGTCTTTTCAGGGCATCCAACAGTCCATGAGGCGTACCTTTTTCTGCTTCATCTCGCAAGGATTCCAGCGGGGGATGGAGCAGTTTCTTGACAAGCCGATCGAACGACATCTGAATCTCTTTTTCCGTTGCTTCGTCGACGTCGCCAAGTTTGTTCATCAATCTCTCAATCTCGGTTCGTTTGAGCCGATCGGTCGATTCGTGTAATTGGCGAATCGTCGGACCAGTGATTCGGTGATTCCATTTGGCCAAGAATCGATCGGTTTCAACATCAATGATCCGTTGTGCCTTGGGCCACTCCTTTTCGCGTTTTTTGCGATTGCTTTCGCAGGTCTTCTGGAGATCATCTACCGAATAGAGGTAAACACCCAGGCAATCGCCGATAGCCGCATCAAAATCTCTCGGCACCGCTAAGTCCAAAATGAACAGCGTGCGTTGATACCGCGCCGTTTCGATGCGACGGTAGTCTTCGAGCGTGACGATGGGCTGACTCGCACCCGTTGTACTAATTACCAAATCGGCTTGCGCCAGTAGTGTTGACAATTCATTCCATGCGGCCGTCTGTCCGTTGAATTCCTTCGCGAGTTCTTCGGCTCGTTGCCGATTGCGATTGATGATCGTCACATGCTGGACACCCGCATCGATCAGGTAAGTCAGGGTCTCGCGCCCCATTTCACCGGCGCCAATTACTAATACCTGCTTGTCATCGAATCGCTCAAAAATCTGACTGGCAAAATCCGCAACTGCAACACTTGGGATGCTGACGCGGCGCTGATGAATAGCCGTTTCAGTCGCGACCCGACTTGCAACGCGCATCGCGCCTTGAAAGGCAGAATGTGTCATTGGACCGGTGTAATCACCCGCATTGGCGACTCGATAGGCTTCTTTGACCTGAGACAAGATCTGTGCTTCGCCCATCACCATGCTGTCCAAACTTGCGGCGACACGAAAAAGGTGACGGACGGCTTCATCCCGTTCACGTAAGAAAAGATCGTTGGCAATCTGGTTCGCCTTCAGGCCGTGGAATCCGGCCAGGAACTCGATGATCTGATCGTCGCGAGGTGCCGCTGCCGCATCTTCGGCTGCCGTGTAAAGCTCTACACGATTGCAGGTTGAAAGCAGCACGGCTTCTGTATTGGGAAAGCTGCTGCGGAGCTTCGAAAGAGCAACTGGAATCTGATCCGGGCTAAACGCGAGTTGCTCACGTACTTCAATCGGTGTCGTGTGATGGCTGCAGCCGACAAGTTGAAGTTTCATCTAGACACCTTCCCTTGTGACGACAAACCATCGGTCGGTTGAAGGTGCCAGAAATTGGACCTGACTCGGAGAGCCCACATGGACCGATGGCATCCAAAACATAATGGTCAGCACAATGCCTAAGAAGACAAAGCTGCCCACGGTCAGGTACGCCACTTTTCGTCCTGATCGGCTGTGACGATAGAATGTGTTGAATAACAACATCGTCAGCAACCAAGTGATCCAAACCATGGAGGCTAAAACCACTGGATCAGACCAGGGAATGCCTTGCTGTTCCCCCATTTGCGTTAGGTTCAACAAAATGCCCGAGATCAGGCCGATGCCCAATAATCCAATAGATGCGTACAAACAACGCTCATTCAGTGTTTGCAATCGCTCCAGGCTGGGTAGCCAAACACTGGAGGTGGGCGGAAGCTTCTGTTGCTTCAGTCGATAAGATTGGAACAGGTACATGAGCCCGGCAACGAAGCCAATGACAACCATTGCAATGCCGAACACAATCGATAGGCCATGCAGGATACCCCAGTAGCGAATGCCTGCTGCAGAATGCGGAAATAGCTGTGAGGCGGCAATGAGCGCTAAGCTTGTCGGCAGGATTATCAATCCTGTACTCGATTTTTGACGCACCATCATGCTCGCCAGGTAACTCGCCACGAAAATCCAAGCCAGCGACAAGCAGCCGGTGAACCAAGTCACCAGGACAATGCCATTTTCCCAGCGTTGTTGGAACTCGTAAATCAAGTAAACGGTGTGAGCAAATAAGCCGGCTGCAGCGAAGGCGATCATGACCGCCGTTCGGACTCGTGCTCGAAAAAAAAGACGAGTTAATTCCAGGGCGAACGCGACCGAGTAGCTGGCGGCGAAACAGACGACGGAGATGCCCGTGAGCACGATGGATAACCTCAGATACAGTGCGCAATACTCCATTGTACACCGCTGCGGTAGTGATCTTCTAGGACCGGCACCAGGGCAGGCAATCCTGGCAGCGAAAGACCGCTTTACCGGGCAAAAATGCATTTTTGCCCGGCGATCGGCCATTCTTTTTTGGGCCCGATCGCCGATTTCCAGACCTGCTGACTCCAATCAGCAGCCTGCCGAACGAATAATGCGGGCTTCCGTCGCCTCCACTAAGCCCTTCGGTTCGGCTGCTTTTGCACGCGAAAGTTACGAGTAAATTCTTGCGAACGATCGACTTAGCACAATCTCCATCCGATTCTCTGCTCGGCCTGAATCGCCTGGTAGGATCCGGGTCAACTCACAACATTTAAATGAGTATCGGTCACCGACCTGCTATTCTATCCTGGATGCTGGCTCGCCTAATCTAAGCTTGAAATTTGATAAGGGATCGATGATGCAAAGAATTTTCCGGCTATCCATTTGTTTGCTGGTCCTTGGCGTTTTATCGACGGTTGGACAGTCGAGCAACGCGGCGGAGTTGCGTACCTGGACAGACAGCAGTGGCAAACACAAGATCGAAGCAGAATTTGTCCGATTCAACGAGAACAAAGTAACGTTGAAAAAGGAAGACGGGAAAAGGATTACACTCGTGCTCTCGAAGTTGAGTGATGAAGACCAGGATTTCGTGCGGGATTTGTCGGCCCCATCTCCAAGTCGATCGACGAGAAAACGTCCAAAATCGAATAATGTAGTTAACTCGGTTCGTGGTGCGGTTTATCGGAGTCAAACGCAGAATACGATGCGTCAAATCAATTTGGCGATTGCAAATTATCAGTCCACTCGCAACCGCTATCCGGCCGCGGCCATAATGACAGCGGACAAAAAGCCAGGTCTCAGTTGGCGCGTTGCCATTTTGCCGTACATCGAAGAAAAGGCATTGTACGATCGTTTTCGACGCGACGAGCCCTGGGACAGTGAGCACAATCGAAAACTCATCGAACAGATGCCGAGTGCGCTGAAATCACCCGGAACGGAAGCCGAGCCGGGATACACGAACTTTCTGGCCGTGCGGTTGCCGAATTCAGTCATCGCCGAAGGACGCCGTGGTGTGCGAATGCAGGATATTCGTGATGGTACGTCCCGAACCGTCATGATTGTCGAGGCAGACGATGATCATGCGGTCATCTGGACCAAGCCCGATGATTTGGAATGGTCGATCGAGGCACCCACAGCCGGTCTCGGCAACATTTGGCCCGGGCAGTTCTTCGTTGGTTTTGCCGATGGCCGAGTTGCTACTTTGCCGATTTCTACACCCGCCAAGGATTTGCAGGCCCTCTTCACGCGAGATGGGGGAGAGCGGGTACAGCTCGACTCGTTTTAAGAGCGGTTGTTCGGCTTCGATTAACCGTGACGATTAAATGGCCGAATGGCGTCGGTTCGATTTCTGGTTTTTCTCCAGATTGGCGAGCCAAGTCGAAGTGTCAGGGCTACGTTGGATTATGGCTGATTTGCAAGAGTAGGGATACTCAACCCGCTCGGAGTCAATCCAATGAATCGTCGAAAATTTGCTTTCTTGCTTGGAATGGGGCTGTTTTGGCTCTCCGATAAATTGCGTGCTGACAGCGTGGATCAGCTGGCTGCCACTTTGATGCAGAGCACGGAAAAGAAAGTGGGGCGTATTCGCTGGAGCGCGCACGAAAACCATCGTTGGCGCTGGTACGAACGGGAATCGCTCATTGATGGCCGGTGGAAGCTGACAGGAGTCACTACGCCGGTCAACAGAGAGACCGGAAAGCCGTATCAGGCACGCACCGGATATCTGAGCGAAACCGAAGTTCCCGCGGACATTCTCCGAACTGAGCGATCGAGCACAACAACCGATGCCGCGGTAGAAACTGAGACGCAGATCGGCCAACCCGATCCGATTCGGCGGCAACGCGATGGGCGTCCGCCTAGTCAATGGTTACGCAGTCTGACCGCTGAAGAAATACATGTCTGGTTGAAGACAATTGAAGTCCCCGAGGTTGGTGTGAGCGGTATGACCTTCTGGACACACCTCACTCGGGATCATTCATTCGAAGCCGAAAAGATCGAAGGTTTGAGTCTTGAAGATCAAGCCAAGCTGCACGCTGCAGCACACTGCGGCTATTAATCAGCCGGTGATTAGGACTCGAGATCGTACTCTTTCAGCTTCTTGTGCAGTGTGTTGCGATTGATGCCCAGACGAGCCGCAGCTTTTGTTTGAACGTTGTTGCAGCTGATCATGACTTGTGCGATCAGCTCGCGCTCCACTCGGTTAACGATCTTTGCGTGTAGGTTGTCTTCATTCGTACCTGCGTCGACCAACCCACGTTCGACAACGGCGTAAGTCAGACTTTCCAGATCGGCGGCCTGAAGTTTTCGATGACTGCTCGGATGACCGTTGAGCACAGAATTGGGCAAGAGATCGACCGTCAGTTCATCGCCGTCAGCCATCACGACGGCCCGTTCGATGTAGTTTTGCAGCTCTCGTACGTTTCCCGGCCAATCGTACGCTTGGAGTGCTTCCATTGCTGCATCCTGAATATGAACCACATACCGATCATTGGCTTCGTTGTAGAGATTCAGGAAGAAGGCAACAAGTTCGGGAACGTCCTCTTTACGTTGTCTCAGGGCGGGAATCTCCACCGGGACCACATTCAATCGCCAGTAGAGATCTTCTCGGAAGCGCTCCTCACTGACCTCCTCCATCAGATCACGATTACTGGCAGCGATCACACGAGTGTCGGTTCGAATGGTCTCGGTGTCGCCGACGCGTTCGAACTCTCGTTCTTGTAAGACTCGCAACAACTTGACTTGCAGCTGTGAAGACGTGCTGTTGATTTCGTCCAGAAACAAGGAGCCACCGTGTGCCGCTTCGAAACGGCCCGTTCGATTTGCGAGTGCACCGGTGAATGAACCACGCACATGCCCGAACAATTCGCTTTCCAGTAGGCTCTCACTCAGGGCTCCGCAATTGACTCGCACAAAGGGTCCGCCTTGTCGCAAGCTGAGACGATGAATTGCCGTTGCGACAAGCTCCTTACCCGTTCCTGTTTCACCAAGCAACAGGACGGATGCATTGGAACGTGCCACTCGCCGAATCGTCTGGTACACATTCTCCATCGCCTGGCTAGAGCCGATCAGCGCGGGAATGGGAGGCCCTGAATCGTTGGAGTGGGAGAAAGCGGACATCGATTGTTCTTGGCTCAATCAGTCTTTTTTGTTGGGGGTTGATTGTTCGCCAAGATCGGGGACTCAATCGAGTCGAGCAGTGCACCCAAAATGGCCTGAGTGTCGGTATCTAATTCCTCACTGCGATTGTATCGATCGTATTGATGTCGGACTTCGGCTTGGTTGAGTAGCAGGCCAAAAGACTGAACCGATTCGTTAAAAGCTTTCACAGCCATTTGCCGTTGTTTGACGGACATGGTGTTGAGGTTTGCGATGTCGGTCAGAGCAAGTTGAGCCTCCGAGGTGGGAAAACGGGCTGCCAGGTTGGTCGCCAGTTCGAAAAGCTCGGGCGTGTAGAGCGCTTGGAGGACCTGGGGTTGCTGCCTCAATAAAGTAGAAAATCGGTTGGAATCTTCTCGCGATAGACGGGTCAGCCAGTCAAGTGCGAAGGCAGCTTGTTCTAAGCGTCGGTCACCATCAACCGCGGATCGTCCCGCTAAATTTAATCCTCGGGCGACGATTTGCCCGAATAATTCGGGCTCAATCGGTTCTGGCGCGGCAAGAGTTTTGGGATGGGCATTGGCGATTTGTTCCAGCTTTAGCATTGAGTCAGAACGAAATCCTAACAACACGATCGGAATGTCGGCGGACTTCGGATCAGCTCGGAGGGCGGTTATCAACGACCAGAGACTAGGCCCACGGATTGCGTCACTGATCATGATCAGCTCCCAGTCGGGAGATTGGATGGATCGATTGACCAGTTCAGCCGGTTCGGTCACCACTTCTGCGGTAAAGCCTGCTTGATTGGCCAGCCCTCCCAGATTTTGGCCCTGTTGTGCGGATGGATGAAGAACCAGAATCTTTCGCTGTCCTGTGGAGCCCGCAAAGTATCCGATTGCTTGGGGCAAGCGACTTGCACCGGCAAAGGACCCTTTGGGATCGATTTTCATGATTGCTTTTGCGGCAGCAAAACGAACGCGGCGATTCGGATTCGTGAGTGCCAAAACCAGGGGCGCGACCTGGCCGGCTGCTGCTTGCAACACGCTCGGCTCTTCAAAAGAAGATAAAACTTCGGCAGCCGCGACAGCCGCGAGCCATTGTTTGTCTTTTAAACTCTGATGCAAAATAGCGTTCACGACATTCACGCCGGCTTGCTTGGCATCGTCATGCACCGTGCCCGGCCCTTGCCGCAAGGGACGATCCAGTCCAATCGCTTGGTCCAATTTGAAACGACTGATGAAGCTGCGAATCAGATCGGTTTCATTCTGGGGATGAAGGCGGTGGAGGTCACGATAGAGTCGGGAGGCTGCCAATGCCGCAGCATCGGCTTTGAACAGTTGATACGGAACAGGCGCCATGAGTTTTTCATCCCAGGTCCAGCTGAGTACGAGACCATCCAGGTCGGCTTTTTGAGAAATCAAACCGTCGTAAGCGCGCCCGGCTGCTTTTTTCAGTAATTCACGCGCCTCCGTCGTCAGAGGTGGGCTGCCAATCAGATCCTTAAACGCTTGGGAGGCGGCCGCTCGTGCTGCGGAGTTTCCCGTGGTCGATAGATACGGGTAGACGAGATAAGGTAGTCCGTCCCGTGAGCCAGCACGGCCTAGCGCTGCGATCGCCGTGAGTCGCAGTTGTAGGTTGGAACTCGACAAATAGGCGATTAACGGACCCACACTTTCGTCACCGAGTTGCGTTAAGACGGTTTTGGATCGGCGAACGACTTGTGGATTCTCACTGTTGGCGATGGCGTTAATCAGGGATGGAACTGCGTAGACGCCCGATCGCAACAGTCGTCGGGCAGCTTGCAGTTGTTGCTCGCGCTGAGCGGATCCCAATTGGGAAACATCGGCGGCAATTCGTTGTGGATTCTGGGCGATTGTTTTTGCTGCATTGAAAACCGACTTGGCAAAGGCGGGACCCTCCGGTGCTAATTCCGGTTTGATGAGTCGTAAGATTGTCGAGGTCCCGAAACGTTGATGGAGATTTGATAATTGCTCGATCTTTAACCCACTACCTGCCAAACGCTGCAAATACTCGAGTGCCAAATCAGACCGGTCCAAGCGAATCAACAAGTCGATCGCGTGCATCAACTCCTCGGGAGTGGTTGGGTTGGTCGCACGAATTGCCTCGACGGCCGCGCTATCCACAATCTCCGGTGGTTTTTCGTCGAGCTCCGTGGCTCGTGGATTATTCGGCACGGATTGACCGAGCAGGTTAGTCGGTAGGACGATTGCTAGGATCAAGACCACTGTCCCGCTCGCAAGGAGAAAGCGTCGGTCGGTATTCCACGAAGAAAAACGAAAGGAGCTCATGGGGATTCTCTTAATCGTGCAAAGACTCGTTGTTAGTGTCATGACCGCTAGCTGCGAGAGCTAGAAATTCGGGCGGTGCATCCACACAAACAAATCGACCGGTCATCTTACATGCCGAGTGTCTGTCGCCAATTTTGCACTTGTTTAGCAACTTCCGTTGGTGCCGTTGATCCGTAACTGCGAAATGCTTTGATGGCGTTGTCAACGCCAAGCACCTTGAAAACGCGTTCGTCGAGGACGGGGTGTGCCGACTTGAACTCATCCGCTGAAAGGCTGATCAACGGAATTCGTTGTTGAATTGCGGCACCCACGAGCTCACCGACCAAATGGTGAGCGGTCCTTTGGGGCACTCCGTTCTGTATCATGAACTCCATTAAGGTGGTCGCGTCCAAATAGCCGCGATCCAAACCACTTGCTATTTCCTCTTCATTCAGCTCCGCATCCTGCACCATGGGGGCCGCTAATTCCAAGCAGCTGGAGACCGTATCGACGGAGTCGAACAAGGGTAGCTTGTCTTCCTGCAGATCTCGGTTGTAGGCCAATGGCAGACCTTTGATCAGCACCAGCAGCGATTGGAGATTACCGACCACCCGTGCCGTCTTTCCGCGGATCAATTCCAAAACGTCTGGATTGATCTTTTGGGGCATGATCGACGAACCCGTACAGAATTGCTGAGGCAGCGTCAAAAAATGAAACTCGGCCGTCGACCAAAGAATCCACTCTTCAGCCCAGCCACTTAAGTGTTCGGCGATTAGGGTGAGGACAAACGCCAATTCGATCACAAAGTCGCGATCACTGGATACGTCGAGACTGTTGGCAGCGACCACTTCAAAGCCCAGTTGCTCGGCGACATAATCCCGATCAATGGGCAGAGTGGTACCCGCCAAGGCTGCGGCACCTAGGCTGTTGCGATTGACTCGTTTCCGGCAGTCTGCCAGCCGTTCACGATCCCGCTGAAATTTTTCGCAATAGGCGAGCCAATAATGGGGCGCAAGCACAGGCTGAGCACGCTGCATGTGGGTGTAGGCGGGTAGGATCACGTCCCGATCTTTTTCGCAACGGGCTACAAACGATCGCTGTAGGGCAGCCAGGTGCTGATCCATTTGATCGATCGACTCTCGCGACCAAAGTCGGAGATCAGTAGAAACTTGGTCGTTTCGACTGCGACCCGTGTGAAGTTTGCGGCCAATATCGCCCAGACGATCGATCAAAGCCTGTTCGACATGCATGTGAATGTCTTCAAGCTCAATTCGCAGTGGCAGTTCACTCCGATCAATTTCCCCCTGAATATCGCTCAGCGTCTGCTCAATCCGACCGCATTCTTCATCGCTCAGAATACCCACTTTGGCGAGCATCCGAGCGTGTGCCTTGGAGCCCTCGATGTCATGTCGATAGAGCCGATGATCAAAACTGACGCTCTCGGTGAATTGCTCAACGCGTCGATCGACCGATTGTTCAAAGACACCACTACGGGAGGGACTGGACACGCTGCCTGAAAACCTTACAACCAGGTGTGAAGTGTTGAAAACTCACAATTCGTTTAAATTAAACGGTTTACGTCGATGTGTCAACGAGCTGAATCGATGGGTGCATATGAATTGTGCATCGTAATTTCGGCAAAGAGCCGATCATCCGGCTCTCAGCAGCAATTGTGACCCCGCTCGACGATCGAATTTGTGGGTGACAACGAACATCCGTTTATCGAGAAGTGCCGATTTGATTTTCGACTGCCGGATTTTGGCGATTCGGTCGAATGCGGAGGTCATCTTTCGCGACTCTCGTCGGTCACACCCTTTTCCGTTGGCGGGCAGCATGGTAATTTCGAGAGATTTTACCCACAGCCTCTAATACCCTGCGGCGATTCTCTGATCGGAAGGAATGGTGCGGCGTGCCACGTCGGGACGATATTCGTAAGATTTTGTTGATTGGCTCAGGACCCATTGTCATCGGTCAGGCCTGCGAGTTTGATTATTCCGGAACTCAGGCCTGTAAAGCCTTGCGCGAGGAAGGCTACGAAGTGGTTCTGGTGAATTCGAACCCAGCGACCATTATGACGGATCCCAACACGGCCGATCGTACCTACATCGAGCCGCTGACATGGGAAATCGTGACGAAAGTGATCGAGCAGGAGCGTCCGGATGCATTGTTGCCGACGCTAGGTGGTCAGACGGGATTGAACGTGGCGATGGATCTGGATCGTCACGGGGTGCTCGAAAAGTTTGGCGTCAAAATGATTGGTGCCAATGCCGAGGTCATTGCCAAAGCCGAGGAACGCGACAAGTTTAAGACCGCGATGGAGAAGATCGGTCTGGAATGTTGTCACGGGGCGACGGTTCATACCTTGGAGGAGGCTCGCGCTGTTCTCGACGATGTTGGCTTGCCGTGTGTCGTGCGCCCCAGTTTTACGCTCGGCGGTTCCGGTTCTTCGGTTGCCTACAATCGACAGGATTTCGATTCACTTGTTCAATACGGACTCGATCTATCACCTATCACCGAAGTCTTGATTGAAGAGTCGGTGTTGGGATGGAAAGAGTATGAGATGGAGGTGATGCGCGATCTAGAAGATAATGTCGTGATCATCTGCTCTATCGAGAATTTCGACCCGATGGGTGTACACACGGGGGATTCGATCACCGTTGCACCAGCTCAAACGCTGACCGACAAAGAATACCAACGAATGCGTGATGCCAGCTTGGCGGTCATTCGCGAAATTGGTGTGGAGACGGGTGGGTCCAACATACAATTCGCAATCGATCCCAAAACGGGTCGGATGATTGTGATCGAAATGAATCCGCGGGTGAGTCGATCCAGTGCACTCGCCTCCAAGGCCACCGGGTTTCCGATCGCCAAGATTGCTGCCAAGTTGGCTGTCGGGTATTGCTTGCACGAATTACCGAATGACATCACGCGTGAAACTCAGGCTTGTTTCGAGCCTACCATCGACTATGTGGTAACCAAGATTCCTCGATTTGCTTTTGAGAAATTTCCCGAGGCTGACTCGACGCTGACCACGCAAATGAAAAGCGTCGGTGAGACCATGGCTATCGGTCGAACGTTCAAGGAGTCATTTCAGAAGGCTTTGCGGGGTCTCGAGGTAGGACGTTTCGGATTCGGATGTGATGGAAAAGATCTGTGGGGTACCGATCAACAACCTTCCTTAGAAGAAATTCGGCCTTATTTATCCAGGCCAAACGAAGATCGAGTCTGGTACTTGCGATACGCGCTCAAGGCGGGGATGACCCCCCAAGAAATCCATGAGCTGAGTAATATCGATCCTTGGTTCATCGACCATTTGGTGGAAATCGTGCAAGTCGAAGACGAATTGCGGGCCTTGGGAACCTTGGATCAACTCGATGATTATAACCTTCGTCGAGCCAAACAATTCGGCTTCTCAGACCGTCAATTGGCTGAGATTTTTCAGACCACTGAACTCGAGGTGCGACATTTCCGCAAGGAACGCAAAGTGATCGCAACTTTCAAGTCGGTCGACACGTGTGCCGCCGAGTTTGAAGCGTATACACCTTATTTTTATTCCACTTATGAGGACGAAGACGAAACGCCAGCCAAGCAAGCCGATCGCAAACGCGTCATGATTCTCGGCGGTGGTCCCAATCGCATCGGACAAGGCATTGAATTCGATTACTGTTGTTGTCACGCCAGCTTTGCTTTGCGTGAACTCGGAATCGAATCCATCATGGTGAACTCAAATCCGGAAACGGTCAGCACGGATTACGACACGAGTGATCTATTGTTTTTTGAGCCGCTGACGACCGAGGACGTGCTGAATATATGTGACCGTGTGCAGCCGGATGGGGTGATCGTTCAATTTGGTGGACAAACACCGCTGAATCTGGCCCGCGCCCTGGCGACCGCTGGCATTCCAATCATCGGCACGAGTGTCGAGATGATCGAGTCGACCGAAGACCGTGAGAAATTTCAGCAGCTGTTGCAACGATTGAATCTAAAGCAACCGGCCAACGGCATTGCCTTGACAATGAACCAAGCTCGGAGTGAAGCGGCCAACGTCGGTTTTCCATCACTCGTTCGTCCGAGTTTTGTGCTGGGCGGCCGAGCGATGGAGATTTGTTACGACCAAAGTCAGTTTGAGCGATTCGTCGCCGAGGCCTTTACGGTTTCGCAGGGTAAACCGGTGCTCATCGACCGGTTTTTGGAAGATGCAACCGAAGTCGATGTGGATGCGATCTGTGATGGGGAAGAGGTCGTGGTCGCTGGCATCATGGAGCACATTGAGGAGGCCGGCGTTCATTCGGGTGATTCGGCTTGTGCGATCCCGTCCTATAGCCTGTCTCAAAACGTCATCGAAGAAATTCGGGCTGCCACCCGCTCACTCGCACTCCATTTGAACGTGGTGGGTCTGATGAACATTCAGTTTGCCGTTAAGACGGAAGATGGCAAACCCAATGTCTATGTGCTGGAGGTCAATCCACGGGCCAGTCGCACCGTGCCCTTTGTCGCCAAGGCGACTGGCGTTCCGATTGCAAAGCTTGCCGCCAAGGTGATGACTGGAATGACACTGAAACAGCTTGGAATCGAACGAGAGCCGATTCCAGCCCACGTGTCAATTAAGGAAAGTGTCTTTCCTTTCCGCAAATTCGCGGGCGTTGACATTGTGCTGGGCCCGGAAATGCGGAGCACGGGTGAAGTCATGGGGATTAGCGAACGATTTTCGATTGCGTTTGCTAAGAGCCAATTGGCGGCCGGTGTTCTACTGCCCACCACCGGCAAGATTTTTATAAGTGTTACCGAACGTCACAAAGATCTCGTTGCGAATCTTGCGGCTCGGTTGCATCAGCTCGGTTTTGAACTCATGGCCACATCCGGAACAGCCAAACGGCTTGAGGAGGCTGGAATTCCTGTCGAACCTGTCAAGAAACTGGCGGAAGGTCATCCGAATCTGATCGATCATCTAATCGATGGCAACGTGTCACTGATTCTCAATACGCCGAGTGGCAAGGGTGCTCGTACTGATGAAGGAAAAATTCGAGCTTCGGCCGTTCAGCATGGCGTGCCTAGCATCACAACTTTTCAGGCTGCGGAAGCTGCCGTCATGGCGATGGAGGCCCTCCGCGAAAACGACATGCGAGTCCAATCATTACAAGATCGATTCGCTGAACAAGTTCGCGCCGGCGCTTCTACGGAGTAACCAGGCAGGCACGAGTTGGTTCGCGCCAACTTGACCTCTAACGATTCCAGACCAGGGTCACGAAGTAGTCAATGTCGTTCGCGAGAGACCCATCGGGCGTGCTGTCGTAGCGATCGACCGCGCCGACTTTCAAACTCAAGTTGGTGGCCTCGTCCAATAGGACTTCCCAATTCGCGTTCGCGACAACGCGGTAATTTTCAAAGTCTTCCCAGGCGGGAAAATAGTCGAACGTCAAGTTGACTTTTTGTCGAGCCGACAAGGCTTGCTCAACGTCTCCGCCAAAGTTAGCCTCCGGTATCCATTCGTTATCAATTCCGCCAAATTCCCTGGAAGCTCCTGCACCTAATCGGCCTGTCAAGGTGGAGCGATCGTTCTTGATGAAGTGGTGTCCAAAACCGGCTGATTTAGTCAATCGGAGGTCGAATGTCCTGAACTCGTCGTATTCCAAAATGGTCTTGGTGTACAAAAACGATTGGGAGGACAGATTCCAATCCCAACGACTTTCAAACAGGCCGTAGTTCTGAGTCTCGACCCCATCGGCTGTCGTTTTACCGTAAATCAATTTCATCCCGATTACGCTATGCTCGGTTTCTCGCTTCGCTGATGTTGATGCCACAATACTAAATGCTTGTGAATTGCCTTCGGATCCATTGATCCCCAACTCCAACCCAAATTTCCAGAGCGGTGATGCGAACCAATGCGTCGGGGATGCCCAGCCGGTAGGGAATTCGCTGACGTCTTCGGTCAGGATGTCATCGACCGTCGTTTCCGATACAACGTCGCCGAACTCTGTGGCCGTAATGGGCGGTAGCAATTCCAATTCGGCGTCTTCGGCGAACGCGCGTTGCGTACAACTCGTCAGTACACTGACCAAAATGAAACAACGGATAGCTCGATAATCGCGTGGCATTCCCATAGATTGTATTGATACCCGGTGTCTGATTAGCCAACAGTCACAGTGACGCCAAGCTCACAAATGGCTTATAGCAAAGCCGTTTTGGGTGCGACAAGATCAAAGACCATACTGCTAGCGGCGGAAGACAAGTGTCATGGAGGCAGCCATCTTGCTGGCAATCGGCGAGCATTTGGCCACCGTGTCTTCGATGGGCCGCAGCAGGTGACGGGCCGATCTCGGGTTCGTTAGTTGCTTGGGAAAAAACCAACAAAATTGACTCATTTCGTTGTTCCAACCCAGTTCTTTCCCGATGCGTTGGTAGTCGCGCGCCTTGAGCCAATCGACACGTGAGACCAGCCGATTGTAGAGGCTGCCCGCGTTGAACTCGCGGAACATAATCAAACCGCCAGGTCGAACCACGCGGTGAATCAATTCGAGCATTTTGCGATGGGGACGCATGTAGGCCAGGGCAAACTGCGTGTAGCAGCCATCAAAAGTGGCGGGCTCGCGGGTGGCCAGCATTTCGAAAGCATCGGTCGCATGGAGTTGAACGTTGAGCGGCGTACCGCTTTTCTCTTCAAACCAGCTGGTCATCGCACGCCCTGCTTTCACTCGCTCAATTTTGTTGTCCAAACCTGTGATGCTTGCACCTCGCATGGCGAAAAAGTGAGCTTGAGTTGCCACACCACATCCTAGATCAAGCAGATGAGGTCGTTGGCCGGGCAGCGAAAACAACTCATCGGCTTCGCAAACAAAGGGTGCGAAGTGATGTAAGAAATGATTTTGCCATGCGATATATCGATCGTAATAGTCGTGCATCGTATTTTGAGCTGCGAGCGGAATTCGATTATCGCGAACGTCCGACAATAACTCAATCATCCCCTCTTCTACCGTCGGAATGCTGAGTGATTCGATTTGGGGAAATGATGCCAGCATGCTGCTATTTGCAATCGTCACTCGAAATCAGTCCGTGTCAAAGTCTGTTAAAATCGAATTAAAACAACTCGCGATCGCACCCATTCTATCCTCTTGCTCGCCGACCCGTTGAGCAGATGGGATCTCACTTTCAGAGTTGACCGGCTCTGATCTGCGGAAGTCGGAAAGGTTGACGAGAGATTGAATCAAAAAGGGCCTCGCTATCTCGCAGAAACCTCTTGGGGCCGGTTTGTTCCACCGTGGACGTTTGCTTGCTGAGATCGGTGCTTGGTCTGGCTAAAACGGCCTATAGAATCCGGTTGTTATTACCGTTGTAATCAGCAGGCTCGTTCTGATGGTTTTAACGCACATCCAATTCGGCTTTGCAACGGTTTAACCCCTACTGCAACTGGGGACTGCCGACCCGATTGCAACTCTCTCATCTATCCTACCCATTCAATCCCCAATTATACTAAGAGAGTCGCGCGGTTCTGCTCGGGGTCGGAAATTTCGCGCGTCTCTTTCTGAATTTGACTGTGCCAGGAAGCGTGGTGGAGTTGCGATCGGACCGTCGAGATGCTGCCTACAAAACCATTTTTTATCGTCGGAAACCCGAGATCAGGGACTACCCTGTTGCGGACGCTGCTCTGTGGTCACTCGCAAATATTTATTCCTGACGAAACAGGATTCTTGGCGCACCTTGAAAAGTATCACTGTCGGGATCTCACCAAAGCAGAGATAAAACAGCTTGTCCTTGAAATTGGGGAAATGAACCACGAGTGGTTCCAACTAGTGAATGACCTCGATCGGTTTTGCGAACAGCTACCAGAGCCACGTTTGGATTATGTTTTGGACAGCTTGTACCGAGCAAAGATCAAATCCGAACATGCAAAACATTGGGGTGATAAGGGCCCCAGTTACGTTCGAGTGATTCCGGAGATTGAAAAAATATTCCCAAATGCTGTTTTCATCCATCTGATCCGAGATGGTCGCGATTGTGTTGTATCCGCGATGAAAAAATGGGGGCATCGATATTGGTATTACGATTCGTTTTATCTGCTTAAAACTTGGAAACGAAATGTCAGGCTGGGACAGGCAGCTGGAAAACAATTGGGGTCGAAGCGGTACCTGGAAATTCGTTATGAGCAACTTGTTGGACAAACGGAGTTGACGGTCCAACGAGCATGCGAATTTATCGATGAACCGTTTGAGCTGAACATGTTGGACCATCTGGAGACCGGGAAACAGATTTCAGCACCCACGGGTCATCATGAGGTATCCCGACCCGTGAACGAGATGTCAGTCGATAATTGGAAGTCAAAAATGAGTGAGTTCGATCAGAAACTCGCCGACTATTTAGTTGGGAACGAGCTTCGCCAGCTGGGTTATGCATTGGCTGACCTGCCAGCCATGTCGTTTTTCGAGAGAGTTAAGACGTTAGCGTTGGCATCGAGGTTCCAGTTGGTCGATAGTGCCAGAAGGCTGTTGTTTGCTGCGGGGTGGCTGACGATGAGCCGCGAAAAAACTCGCGCTAAGAGGACCGGACCGAGCGAAATAAGTTCTAACGCTTGTCAGGCGAAGCATACCTGATCAAAAGAAAAGATGGCAGTATGAACCAAATCTCGCAAGATGCGTAAGAGGCGCAGTGCTCGCTAATTTGGTGATTTATAGGGTGTGGAATTGACGAAATCCAAAGGATTGTAGTTGCAGATCAGGAAAACAAACATGAACTCGATTCCAATCTATGATGAATCGGCTTCATTCCAAATACAATGAGTTGATAGTGATCAATTGGCTTTGTCAGGCCAGTTACCGAATAGAATGCAGCAAGGGCGAAGCGAGAACTCTAATGCCTGTGGCCGATCTCCCAACCTCGGAAGCCGAAACTGCCAGTCGCGAAAAGCTAACCGTATTTGTGTTAACGCATGATTGGTCGGGGCTGCATCAAATGTTCGAAGATGAGTCCTTCGAAAAAATGGCCGGGGTGCCTTTGGTACCCATGCTGTGGAAAGTATTAGCGGATAAGGGGCATGACGTTCACGTCTTTGTGATTGGTCAGTTCTCATCCTCAAAAGATTTCATGATGGGTGGCTTTCACGTCCATCGTATTTGTCCGCCGCCGCTGATCTACAAAGCGATGACGGCACGACCTTGGCGGAACGTGATCAAGATCGGTTGGCTCTGGACACAACGGGCCTTCAAACGAGAGGTGAATCGAGTTGCGGGAACGAATCCACCTGATGTGATTTACTCCTACCGCAGCGATGCGGCTTGGGTTGGCTTTCGCCTGTGCCAAAAGCATCGATCCGTGCACATTGGCCGTCGATGGGGTACCTGGTTGGGACACACGTTGTTTAACGTTCCCTGGTATCGTCGGGTTCGCGATCTGGGAGAAATCATTTCTTACAAAGTTCCCTACGACATGTTGATCATGTCGAACGATGGAACGTTGGGTGACAAAGTTGCCGAACGTTTGAATTATCCCAAAGAACGGCACCGCTTTTGGCTCGATGGGACCAAGCGTGGGATCTATGATCCTGAGATCGACACCGCTAAGGTGAAAGAATCCGTCGGTCTGAAGCCAGACGACTTGATGATGTTTTCTGTTGCGCGTCTTGATACTTGGAAGCGATTGGATCGGGCGATTGGCGCGATGCCGACGGTGCTCAAGCGAGTACCAAATGCCCGATTGGTGATCGGTGGCGATGGACCTCTTCGACCTGATTTAGAAGCCCAGATCGATCGACTTGGCGTGGGCGAGTATGTGACGTTGTTGGGGAGCATTCCACATGCCAAGGTACGTGAATTGCACAACGCAGCAGATTTGTTCCTCACCGTTCAAGACCTGACGAATCTCGGTAACCAAATTATGGAAGCGATGCACAGCAAAACGTGCGTGATTGCCTACGATATTGGGGGCACTTCGGATGTGATGGTGGATGGTCAAACCGGATTGTTGCTTTCAAAAGAGCAATTGCCGCAGTTGGGCGAGAAAATCGCGGAGCTCCTGGAAGATGAAGATCGTCGCCAGGAATTAGCGGTTGGTGCCTTTGAGTTTGCTCAAGAGAATATATGGTTTTGGGATGAGCGGATTCAGGCTGAAATTGATTTGGTTCATGAATTGGTTGACCAAAAACGCCGCAGTGAAGGGAAACGGAAGTCGTAGGTTCACTGGAGACGGTTGAGCTAAAACTTCGAGCACGATGGGATTCGTCAAAAAAGCAACGCTGCTTGGTGTCAGCGAGTTCTTTCTTGCTTGCGGTGGAATTCTCAGTACGGTGATCTACTCGCGGTACTTGGGTCCTGATCGGGTTGGCCAACTGGCTGTCTTCATGTCGACGCTCACGATCGTGGTCCCCCTCGTATCGCTGGGGATTGGCCGAGCAAATATCTACTTCTTGAACACGGGGAGATTTGATCGACATCAAGTCATTAACAGTTCCCTGACGGTGGGTCTCTTCATTGCACTCGGTTTGACAGGAGCGATGACCGGCTTTTTCTATTGGAGAGCTGCGTTCTACGGCTCATTTCCCCTCGCGGTACTCTTCATTTTCTCTTTTGGCATGTCCTGTAGCGTGATGATTTCCTTGTTGCGATCGGTTTTACTTGCCGAGCTCGCAAGTCGCCGTATTATGCTTGTCGATGTGATTCAACGCGTTGTCATGGTCGTCGCTGCGCTCGTACTGGCGCTCGTTGGCGTGTTGTCAGTGGGTTGGGCGATGTGTATCAATACGCTCGCTGGACTGGCGGGGGTGTCACTGTTGTTCTTCTTCTTACGCGATGATTTGACGTTTTCGCTGCGATTTAAACGAGAATGGTTCTCGGAAACTGCCACTTACGGCATCAAGGTCGCCGCGACCGGAATCTTGTACGCGATCACTTCATCGCTGACTGTGCTGATTCTGCGTCAGCGCTTGTCCGATGATTTTGCCACCGTTGGGTTTTACACACGCGCCGTGGCGATTTCGGGTTTTGCTGTACTCATCCCACGAGCTTTATCGCCACTGTTCTATGCGAAATGGGCGGATGCCACGAACACCGATAAGACTGTGCAAATTGAGCGAGCCGCACGGTTCAATGTTTGTTATGGCACGCTGGCGGCGTTGGGATTGGTTTTCTTTGGGAAACTGATTGTCTGGGTTTTGTATGGCAACGAATTCTTGCCCGCTTATCGAGTACTTTATCTGTTTGCGCCTGCGATGGTCTTGATGTGTTTGTTTAGTATCTTCAACAGTGTGCTGACTAGCGATGGCCGAGCGACAACAACGGCGCGGACGTTGCTGTTGTCATTGCTCTTGGTCGCGGCAATGGCCTACTTCTTAGTTCCCGTTTGTGGAATGTTCGGAGCGGCCTTGGCTGTTCTTTGTGGCAATCTTTTATCGACGGTTATTCTTGCTGTTACCTGTCGGAGCCTCTATGGCTTGAAACTGTTGCGGATGTTGTTTATCACTCGTGCTGATATCGACTATTTTGTCAAAGCACTCGCGCGCTAAGCGATGCTGCTCTGCACCGCAACCGTCTCACCCGGTCTGACTGGGACTTGTCCAATATGAACTTGCTCACTGATCGATTCAATTTCAACCGGTTGTTGATTCGCGAAACAGTTGGCTACTTGCTCGCCCAGCACGACCAGCTGCAAATCAATTGGCAGGCTGCTCGCGGTTGGATAAGAAAATTGCCAACCGTTATCGTCTGTCGGTGAAATGCGAAGTTTTCGGGTGGCTGCCCAGAAATCGCCAATCTCGGCCATGGAGGCCACCCAGATTTGCCCCTCATCGCGTCGGTTTGCCAGTTGCTGCAGGTTATCGGCGAACTTATCCGTAAGTCGCCAATGACCATCGGATTCCGCGGTTATCGCATGACTTAAATGAGCTCGACTGATTGATGTCAAATAGGTGTGCGAAAAATGAATGCCGTAACTTCGAATCAATCGATCGATGGCCTCCGGCGCGTAGGCTTTTTCCACATCATGAATGGCTAACGTGTTGAACAACCACCGCGGGTTGTCGCCGGCTGCCTGGGATCCGAGAGTTCCGCTTCCCAGCGAGAGGGAGTGATGCTCGGGGTAGAAGATCGGAATCATGCTGATTTCCTCTCGAACGCCGCCAACGTGTCGTAGTAAATCGCTTACTCCGGGAGGTAAAGCCAGGGCGGCAGCCATTTTGGTCGATTGCCAAAACGCTCCCGGAACAGCAGCCAAGTCCGCTGACATCACGCGTTGGATTTTACGTTGGGCCAGAAAAAACTGCAGCATTGTCTTTTCAGGAATCAGTTGATAGGCAAGTACGGACATGCCGTGTAGGACAGCCCAGGGGCGTTTTGCTGCGAGGGCGCGGCGGGTATTAGATGGGAGATCACGAATGTAGGCGCTTCCGCAAAACTGTTGTGTTTCGAGTTGGTCAAGCTGACCCTGGGGCAGAGCGTGCCCAAAATCTAACCGGCCCCAGATATAGCGAATTCCTAATCGATCAAGCCACGGATGCAGAGAATATTCGTCGGAGGGATCCCACCCCCGTCGACCGTAATTTGATAGAAATCGATTGCCGTGGTCGATCCATGTTCGTGGCTTAAACTCGTCGAACGGGCTCAACAACGCCTCGAGTTCATTCACTCGAGGTTGAACGGAACTGTGCACACCGTGGGGACAGATTTCGATGCCTCCGGCATGTCCGTCACGGCAGACTCGAACAAAGTCAGGGTTGTGCAAACCGGGGCCGTCTGATTTGGGTGTTGCCGGAAAGACTGATTTCGTAAACGGCAACTTCCGACCAATGAAACCGGCGGTTGGGTTTCGCGAGGAAGGCCTTGAGTGTCCGTGCCACAAAGCGTTAACTCGTTCACAGCTGTCATGATCGGCGTGATCGGTGATAGAAAATACAGCCCGATTGCGCTGGGGATATCGGCCGGGCACAACGATGGGCACAGGCGTTCGTGAAACGCACAGATAGAACGAGAATTCCAGCTGCTGTCCGACCTGTAAATCATAAGGATTGTGCCAGTTTCGGTAGTCAGGACCTTCAAAACTAAAACGAGGATGAGCGAATTGATGGTCGAGCCAGAATTCGATCGCCAACCGGTTGGCCGTCTCACCGACCTCCCATCGATGGGCTGGCAAGGGTCCGGATCCAACCAAAGAGAGGTGATAAGGTCCCACAGCGGCTTGGAGTGCGACGGGGGTCAAGGCTCCATTTAATTGTGTCTTGCCCAGCGTATCGAATCGATAATCGTTACTCAGCACGCGGACATTCGAAAGATGGGCTACCGACTTCCAAAGCAGTTCTTGAGATTTTATCGTTCGAGAACAGGTCCAAGAACAACTAACTGCCACGACGCGCGGAGAAAGCGACCGGACAGAAACCTGGCCGTGGTAGTCGTTTGACTGAAAAATGCTCTCGAGCGATGTCTCACTCGACCTCAATTCTGGATTCGGGGCGAGGCGGTTGTTTTGCTCAGGGACGGCGGCGACTGATAGGAGCGGTTGTCGGCCCGAGTGACGCGTGGATCCAAATTCAAGTGAACCGTCGTCTTGATTCAAATAGATAGAAAGATCGTTCATGGTGGCTGTTGTACTTGATCTGCTCGTCTGTGCCGAGTCGTGATCCGGATTCCCCAGACTACCGCATTGTTTGCCGTTGGTCGGAAGGCCAACGTTCTAGGCTTCCAATCCGATTGCGAGTCGTTCGCATAGGGGTTCGATGCGGAAAGCCACGAATTCGTCGACCTTCCAGAGATTTTGAGCCGGATCGGTCTCGAAGTAGACAGCCGCCGAGACCAGCAGGAGGTCACGAAAGCTTTTTAGCGGCAGGGATCTGACACCTTTGTTACCGACCCATTGGTAAGCATGGAGTTTGGCGCGGTGAATCCCCAGAAAATTCAGCGCGAGGCGCGTTATGACATTAACCTCTAATTCTTGGCCGACAACTTCACCACGGATCACTGCTGCGAAGGTCGTTGCTTCCAGCTCCCGCCAAATTGCGACCGCTCGATTGACTTCGCGTTTTGCGGCTTCAAGGGTGGCGCCGGTCGAAACCAGTTCTTCTATCGTTCGCTGTTGGCGTTTTGGCCGGTTAGCCCAGAGTCGAAAAAGTTTCGTGGCCTGTTTGAAATAGTAGGGTACGTCTTGCAGGATCAAGTCAAGTTTGCTTGGAAACGTTTTCAACAAACTTGAGCTCAATAAAGATTCCGCTTTGTCGGGACGAAGCTCGGTGTATTTGAATTCCGCGATGTCCGCGATGACTTCGGCGAGCACAGGTGTCATCGCGACCGGTAAACGTTCAACGATTTTGCCTTCGACGAAGTCTCGAAATTGCTGTGGATCCAGTTGCAACTGATCACCGTGCCCTCGGAAACAGTCAGCCAATTTAATGGTCTTGCCAGTGTGACTCTGCGCCTGCTCCTCTAATTTCAAGGGATCCGCATATCCAGCCAGTTGGACATACAAGTCGTCAAATCGCAGCAAACTTGCTTGCCAACCGTGTCCCCACACATCGTGAACGACATATTTGTCGACTTCGTGCAATGGCACGATGGCGGTGAGACGACTGATTTCGTAAGCGATTGATGAAACGGAAAGTCCCGTGCGGTTAGCGAGCTTCTCGAGCAAACTGTTGGGTAAAGCTTCACCCCGTAGAAAACCAAACACTGGGAAATGTGCAAACTGCCACTGTGAAAACTTGGTCACGCGTTTGAGGAATTGCCGTACCGGTTCCTGTTGATCGGCGTCAGACTGTTGGTAGCGTTGGGTATACAACTCCGTCTGGGAAAATGGCAGGCAGAAGAAGATCATGCAACCGGTTGCGATCAGTTCGACTTCGTCGCCTGCCAGGCCAGTATCGGGGTAGCACGTGCTAAAGAATCGGAAGATGTTTTCACGCAAAGTACTGGCCGTTGGCCAGAGGTCAAATTCATCACGAATCGCTCGCACGACTAATTTTTTTCGTTTTGCGTCTTCCGCATCCGCTTCCACTTGCCGTTGGACATCGCTCAGCATTTCGTCACTTAATTCAGGAAATGACCTCAATGCGTTCAGTAGCTGGCGTTGATAGGATGGCGTTGCTCGAAAATCGGGTTCAAAGTAGCGCAGGGTATCGGAGCCGGCCGTGTCGAGGACATCGGAATGATGGGATGCGACCGACTCGTCGAGTTTCATCAAGACGCAAACCGCCCGCGCAAATATTTCTACGTCCTGGGTCGGTGTCTGATTTTCCAACACCGATGGCTCCAAAAGCTTGTCGGAGCTTGAAACCAGGCGATCGTGCAAATCCCGCAAACGCTCTCGATCGGCATCGGTGGGACGCTGCGGCTTGCCTCGACTGATATCCAGTTCCAGTTGTACGAATTTTTCGAGCTCTTGAATTATCGGTGCCCACTGGGGTGGAACTTGCATGCTGCAAATGTTTTTCCCGGTTAAAGTGGCTGGCATTGGTTGTTCTTTCGATTGCGGAGGCGTTCTGTAGCTGAGTGCAATTCACTATCGCGGCAATTCGCGGTCTGGGCACAAGTTCGGCACTGTTCTAGAATGATGCGTTACTCCGTTCGCTAGAAACCCCTTGTTGCTACTAGACTATGCCAAATTCGGACATCGTGATTAAGGGTGCGCGGGAGCATAATCTGCGAGAAGTGGACCTGATTCTACCTCGCAATAAGTTGATTTGCCTGACCGGAGTGAGCGGATCGGGCAAGAGTTCGCTCGCGTTCGACACGCTTTATGCGGAGGGTCAACGGCGGTATGTCGAGAGCCTTTCGAGTTTTGCGCGACATTTCTTGGGGCAGATGCCAAAGCCGGATGTTGATTTCATCGGTGGGCTCAGTCCGTCTATTTCGATCTCGCAGAAGTCAGCGGGGACGAACCCCCGATCGACAGTCGGCACGATCACGGAGATTTACGACTATCTGAGAGTTCTTTTCGCGCGAATTGGTGATGGCCACTGTCCCTCCTGTCGAAGACCCGTCACGGCTCAATCTCGCGAACAGATTCTAGCACGAATTCTGATGATTCCTGACGAGTCTCAGGTCAATATTTTAGCTCCAGTGATTCGGGGACAAAAAGGGGAGTATCGAGATCTATTTGAGGAATATCTGAAACAGGGCTTTGTGCGGGCGCGAGTTGACGGGGAACTTGTCTCCCTGTCGGCCGACCAACAGTTAGATCGCCAAATGCGTCACGATATCGAGATCGTGGTGGATCGGCTGACCGTGAAAAGTGGCTCACGTTCTCGCCTCGCCGAGGCGATTGAGTTGGCGTTGAAGATTGGCAAAGGTAGCCTGATAGTTGCTCAGCCGGACGCGGCCGCTGACGGAACCGTTTCCCGTGGTCGCCGCAAGAAGACTCCAGCTCGTCGTCGTGGCAATCGACCCGGCGATATGGTGATGTCAATCAATTACGCGTGTACCGATTGCGGGCTGAGTTTTGAACCGCCGAGTCCGCAGTTATTCAGTTTCAACAGCCCACAAGGTATGTGTGTCGAGTGCGATGGGCTGGGTGAATATTATTCGTTCGACGTGTCCCTACTGATTCCTGATTCATCGCTCACCTTCAAGCAAGGTTGCGTAGAAATTTTGGGTCCTTGGAAGGATATGGGGCGATGGCGACGTCACATCTATCAAGGTGTGGCGACCACATTCGAGCGGCAGCATAACCTGCCAGAAGGCAGCATGCTCGAGACTCCCTGGGACGAATTGAATCAGCAAATCCAAGAAGCATGGCTATGGGGGACTGGCGAACTGCACATCACGTTTACCTGGCGTGGTGGTAAGTCACCCATGAAATATGGCGGTACTTTTGACGGGATCATTCCCGACCTAATGTCGAAGTATCGGAACAGTAAAAGTCGCATGCAATTGCGACAACTCGAGCGATACATGAGTACGATCGAGTGTCCTGACTGCCACGGACAACGACTGAATGCCCAGGCTCGCAGCGTGACGGTCCGCAGCACTCATTCTCGGTTTTCCGATGATCCGACGCGATCGTTGCCCGACGTCTGTTGCTTATCGGTTGAGGAAGCGATCGACTTCTTCCAATCGCTCGACCTGGATGAAACCCGCACGTTTGTTGCCAGCGAAGTGCTGAAAGAAATCCGTGGCCGCCTCGGTTTCTTGAACAATGTAGGTCTGGATTATCTCTCTCTCAATCGGTCGGCTCCCACTTTGTCGGGCGGGGAATCCCAACGGATTCGACTGGCAGGACAAATCGGCTGCGGTCTTGTGGGCGTTCTCTACATCCTAGACGAACCGTCCATTGGGCTTCATCCGCGTGACAACGATCGACTGATCGAGACGCTTGGCAACTTACGTGATCTTGGTAATACGGTCGTCGTAGTGGAACACGATGAAGATACGATGCGAGCCAGCGATCACCTGATCGATTTTGGTCCAGGGCCGGGAGTACGAGGGGGCCACGTCGTCGCCCAAGGCGATGTCGAAACGTTGGAAGCCAACTCGCAAAGCCTGACCGGTCAGTTCCTCGCCGGCAAGATGCAGATTGAAGTTCCCAAAACGCGGCGGTTGTCTGACGACATTCAGCCACCCGTGGTTGATTTGTCGACGCTCGAAGTCGATCCGCCCAAGAAAGCACGTCGCAAGGCCATCACTGAGGTGCCGACGAGAACGTCCGCTGGGAATCACTGGTTGACCGTTGTCGGAGCCGCTCACAATAACTTGAAACAGGTTGACTTTGCCTTTCCATTGGGTGCATTCATCTGTGTCACGGGGGTCTCAGGATCTGGAAAAAGTTCCTTGGTCAATGATATTCTCGTCGAGGTCTTGCGACGTGATCTGAATCAGGGTGATGGAGATCCGGGTGCGCACGAAGCAATTCTTGGTCTGGAAAATCTCGACAAGATGATTGCGATCGACCAGTCTCCGATCGGCCGCACGCCCCGCTCCAATCCGGGAACTTACATTAAGTTGTTCGATGACGTTCGAAATCTATACACCCAGCTTCCCGAGTCGAAAAAACGGGGTTACAAGCCAGGGCGGTTTAGTTTCAATGTGGAAGGGGGACGCTGCCCCGCTTGCGAGGGGAATGGGTCAACACGTTTAGAAATGGATTTCTTGGCAGATGTTTGGGTCACCTGTCCCGTTTGCCAAGGTCATCGATTCAACCGAGAAACCCTCTCTGTCAAATTCAAAGGTCATTCCATTGCTGACGTTTTAGAGATGGATGTGCAACAGGCACTTGAACTGTTCGACAACATTCCCAAGATTCGTCACAAACTTCAAACGCTCCACGACGTTGGCTTGGACTATTTGAAAATAGGTCAGCCATCTCCTACGCTATCGGGCGGGGAAGCTCAACGAACCAAACTGGCCCGTGAACTTGTCAAGAAAAGTACAGGGCAAACACTGTATCTGTTGGATGAACCAACCACCGGTTTGCATTTTGCCGACATCCAAATGTTGTTGAAAGTGTTGCATGGATTCGTTGAGTCTGGCAATACGGTCATTGTGGTGGAACATAATCTGGATGTCATCAAAACGGCTGACTGGATTATCGATTTGGGACCGGAAGGTGGCGCAGGTGGAGGGCAGGTGGTGGTTGCTGGCACTCCAGAAACGGTCGCCAAGAGTACAGTATCACCGACGGGTCAGGCGCTCAATCGATTAATGAACGGTGCCCCGATCACGAAGACGACGGGTCGTAAGAAAGCCAAGACGAACCGAACCAAATCCGCGCAGCAAGCGCGTTTCATTGAAGTTGAGGGAGCTCAACAACACAATTTAAAACATGTTGATGTGAAGCTGCCACGTGATCAAATGACGGTGTTCTGCGGGCCGAGTGGGAGTGGTAAGAGTTCGTTGGCCATGGACACAATTTATGCCGAGGGTCAGCGACGATACGTTGAAAGCCTTAGCTCTTATGCGCGACAGTTTGTCAGCCAAATGCAGAAGCCGCAATTGGAACGTATTGAAGGCCTCTCACCGGCGATTGCGATCGAGCAGCAAAACTTGGGTAACACGCCCCGCTCAACCGTGGGGACCTCGACAGAGATTTATGACTACCTGCGGATTCTGATGGCCCGTTTGGGTACGCCCCATTGTCCCGATTGCGACATTCCGGTTGGCACCCAGACTCCCGACCAGATCGTGGACAAGATCATGTCGGAGTCTGAGGGCACAAAATTATTTTTGATGGCCCCAGCCAACGTGGAAGCCGGTCAAAAATATGAGACGCTTTGGGACGAATTGCGAAGTCATGGTTTTCTGCGAATACGAGTCGACGGCGAGACGTTTACGCTGGATGATCCTCCCGCGATTGATCGCCGGCGCAGGCATAGTGTGGAAGTTGTGATTGATCGGATTGTGGTTCGCAAAAAGTCGCGGAGCCGGATTGCCGAAAGCGTTGAATCCGCACTTTCTTATGGGCAGGGCGTCATGCATGTGGCCTATCCCGACGACCGTATGCCGGAATCGCGCTGGAAGATTCAATCCCACAGTCAGCATCGCGTGTGTGAACAGTGTGGCCGAAGCTTTGAAACGCTCACGCCCCATAGTTTTTCCTTTAATAGTCATCTCGGTTGGTGCCAGATTTGCGAAGGATTGGGGACCCAGGTGGGTGCCAATCCGGCTTCCCTGATCCGCGATCGGCAAATGACGCTTGCTGAGGGCGCGATTCACATCTGGCCCGACGTTCGTAAACCGCTCTCTCGTTGGATGTTGAAGGCACTTACCGAGGGTACAGGCGTACCGTTGGATGTTCCATTCGATGAATTGGATGCGCGTCAGCGGCGGATCATGATGCATGGTTCGGGCGACGCGTGGCTTTCGGTTTATCGAAACGGTCGCAAAACAAAAACCGGAAGGCCACTCTTTGAATTTCAGTTCAAAGGTTTGTATCCGGCCTTGGAGGAGGCCGCCAAACTGTCGCCTACCTTGCGCGGTCAACTTGAACATCTGGTGGATGAAGTGGAATGCTCTGCCTGCGGCGGTAGTCGGTTGCGGGATGATGCAGCTGCCGTCCGCTTCCGAGGTCGCAGCATCGATCAGCTTTGTCATCAGCCGCTCGGGAACCTGCAAAAAACGATTGAGGCGTGGAAGCTGGCAGCCAACGAACGCAGGATTGCCGGTGAACTGGTTCGTGAAATTACTGGCCGAGTCGAATTCTTGAACGATGTTGGATTGGAGTACCTGACGTTGGCTCGTCCGGCGATGACGTTATCGGGCGGTGAAGCACAGCGAATTCGTCTCGCAAGCCAGCTCGGGAGCGGTCTTTGTGGCGTTCTCTATGTTTTGGATGAACCTACGATTGGATTGCATCCTCGCGACAACAGTCGGCTGTTGGCCGCCCTGCATCGTCTGCGTGACTTGGGAAATACGCTGGTGTTGGTCGAACATGATCGCGAAGTGATTCAAGGCAGTGACATGCTTGTCGATTTTGGCCCGGCCGCTGGCAGTCAGGGAGGGGAGGTGGTCGCTCAGGGAACACCTGAGGTGGTGGCGAAACGCCGTAACTCGGTGACAGGACCCTATCTTTCTGGTCGTAAAGCGATTCCCGTGCCAGCGAATCGACGTCTTTCCGCCGAGGTTGCAAATCAACTAAGCAGTGTTGTCAAGCAGCGTCGAACTCGCAAAAAAGATCAAGAATCGACCGTCGATCTTTTGACCGTGGTTGGCCCACGCCACAATAATTTGCACGGAGAAGATGTCAGCATTCCCTTGCGAGTTTTGACGGCGATCACTGGGGTGAGCGGTAGCGGTAAAAGTTCCTTAGTCAACGATGTCTTGTACGCGTCGCTTGCTCGTACACTCCATCGTGCGAGTTCCATTCCGGGTGCTCACGAACGTATCGATGGAATTGAACATATCAACAAGGTGGTCCGAGTCGACCAACAGCCGTTAGGCAACTCGCCCACATCAAATCCAGCAACTTACACGGGCGTGTTCGAATTAATTCGCATTCTGTTTTCGCAATTGCCGGAAGCAAAAGTGAGGGGCTACACGCAACGACGATTTAGTTTTAATGTCTCGGGCGGTCGGTGTGAGGAGTGTGATGGCAACGGTCAGTTATGTATCGAAATGCATTTCCTGCCGGATGTGTGGGTCGAATGTGACACCTGTCGAGGGCAGCGCTACAATGCAGAAACTTTGGAAGTCAAGTTTCGAGGGCATTCGATCGCCGATGTGCTGAATTTGACCTGCGGGGTCGCCCAAAAGCTATTCGAGAACATACCGAAAATTCGACGTATTCTGCAAACCCTTTGTGATGTGGGATTGGACTATTTGACGTTGGGACAAGCTGCACCAACCTTGTCCGGTGGCGAAGCCCAACGTGTCAAATTGGCGGCCGAGCTTTCGCGTCCCGATACGGGCCGAACGCTTTACTTGCTTGACGAGCCGACGACCGGACTCCACTTCAACGATTTGGCGAAGCTACTGTCGGTGCTGAACCGGTTGGTTGATCTTGGCAACACCGTGGTTGTTATTGAACACAATCTCGACGTGGTGAAAACGGCTGACTGGGTGATCGATATGGGGCCCGAGGCCGGCGAGCAGGGAGGTCACGTGGTGGCATGCGGCACTCCTGAGCAGTTGGTTCAATATGCGCTGGCAACCCCAAAACCAACGAGCACCTCGAAACGTTCCCAACAAAACCTGCTATCGGTGACGGGTCTGGCGTTGGCACCAGTGCTCGAAACAGACCCTCTTGAGCAACGGAAGGTTTATGATCCGACCTCCGATCAGGAGGATCGGGAGGGCGATCTGGATATTACCGAAGTGGGGCAGCAAGCCAAGATGCCCTGGCAAATCGATGGTCGACGATGGCATGCGCAGGATCGTGTTGGTCGAAAGGGAGAGCCCTGCCGCTGGGAAGGCCGCGCCCTTGAAGAGATCGTGGATCGTATTCAAGATTTGGGTGACTTCCATGAAACCGATTGGAGCGCCCGCACGATCGTCGAAATCGCAGGTCAGACCAAGAGTCACGGTTGGTTTCTGCATGCGATTACGGGTGATGCGTGGTTGTTGAAACTGAAATTCCGCACCTCCAAGGGAACATTTCGACGAGACGAAATCGCCAAGAAACTGAATCTCAAAACGCTTAATCAGATGGAAGACTTGCCGGTGTATGGCAATCAGCCTCGCGTTCGCTGCAAATCGATTCGAGGGCCATGGCAGGAAGTAGAAATTCGGGTGCATTCATTTGAAGAGATCGACACGCCCGAGTTTTGGGGTTTTCTCGAAAACGCGGTGAAAGGCTTTGAGAAACTGACGACACGAGCCGCCAGTAACCCCGAGGATTTAATGCCCTGGAAGAAACTGGGCCGAAAGTGGCATTTCTCACGAAGAGGATTTCCGCCGGGCAAAAAAATCAAATGGCAAGGGAGCTTGCTCGAAGAATTATGCGAGTTGCTTGTTGAAGTTGCCGGTGATGACAGCCAATTCCTTTGGAATAACCAACAATTGGTTCACTTGTACGTGCCAGGTCAGCGGCAACCTTGGGCCACTGTCCATACTAAACGCCCTGTATCACTAGATTTGGTGCTCACCGGTCCAAAGAGCCAATTCGGTTTAGGCCGCATTACAAAACTCGGTTCCGATCGCGAAATCGATGGCACCGCGGAAGAAGCGGATTTGGTCAAAATCAAGTTTGTGAACAATGCTGATCTGCAGAGCGGCGAATTGGAGCAATTTCTCCGTGAACATGCTGACGCAGTGCGAACAGCCCTGGCACGCTAGTTATTTTTATTCGGGAAGTGCGAAAGAATGTCAGATCAAGTGTTAATTCCACCGGCCTTTCTGTTTCGGCTCGCAACACCCTGTCGTTATACGGATCAACGGTGGACCAAGAAGGGACTCGAACTCGAAGCCAAACACACGATTCCTAGTTTTCACGCGGAACTAAACGGTGGACCCCATTTTGCAGATCTGCGGATCGGATGGAATGAAGAGGGAATTGCCGTTAACCTTCGCCTCACCGGAAAGAAGCAGGCTCCCTGGTGCCGAGAGACCCGCTTGGATGATAGTGATGGGCTATCGTTATTCCTCGACACGCGTAACACTCAAAACATACACCGTGCCGGTCGGTTTTGTCATCGCTTTGTTTTGTGCCCACAAGGTTCTGGACAGATGCTGGACGAACCGACACTGAAGTTGATTGAGATACATCGATCACGAGAGAATCCAAAACAGGCTCTCAACCAATCGCTGAAGATTCGTAGCGAAAAGCGGATCGACGGTTACATCATCGAGGCGTTCATTGCGGCCAGTGCCTTGACCGGATTTGACCCGGTTGATCAACCTCGCCTCGGTTTCAGCTACAACGTCATCGACCGTGAATTAGGCTGGCAAACCTTTAGTCTGGGACCCGAGTTTCCCTTTATGTCCGATCCAAGCCTGTGGGGGTCGCTAGATTTAATTGAAAGCTAATTGGCGAGAGTCTTTTGTAGCGTTCAAGCCACGCTCGTCAACACGTACGGACCTTTGGGGATGACTGCCAGCGATGCTTGCGGCCCATATCGGTCAAACGCTTGCGCAATAGCCTCTTCCACCGAAGCAGCGCTGCGGACAAACAGGTGATTGATCGTTTCGGGGGACAGCCCCTCAGTGACAATGTCCACCTTGGCCTTTGTTAACACCTGTGCCAACTTCTGCAGTTGCCATTGATCGAGTGAAAAGTAATCCGGCTCAAACAATTGCTGCATGAAATCATCAACGGTTGCATGTCGTTGGAAGAGTTGAGCGAATTCAGGGCTGCCAATTCCTTCCGACATGCTGGCTGCCAGAATGATTGTGCCGCCCTCTTTGATGATCGGTAAGGCGGCAGTCAAACCTTTGACAGACTGATAGAAGGTCGTGTCCAAAGGATATCCTGCACTGCTAGTAACGACGATGTCCACCGGTTCAGGCACTGTCGCCGAAACCACTTCTCGAACAAATGAGACGCCTTCCGCAAAAGCTTGTTCCATGTCACCCGCGACAAGTTTCAACGGTCGCCGTTCCGCATCGATCACGGCATTTACGATAAAGTCGCATCCAGCACGCCGAGCGATCCAACTGTTTTCCTCATGCACCGGATTCCCATCCAGATTGCCACAATCGGCCCGAGGATGGTTGAGGAAATTTGGACCATGCCAGACTCGTACCGTGTCGATGCCGGCCAAGCCGGGACAAATGACTTTACGGCCCCCGGAAAAACCCGCCATTAAATGAGGTTCAATGAGGCCTGTGGTGATCTTTAAATCCGCATCTAAGTATCTGGAATCAATCCAGATCGGAACACCGCGCGGACTTTGTCCGAGATAGCGATGTTGATCGCGGTCTTGACCATCGTGGTTTTCTATTCGATAGCGATTGGCGATTTCCTCACCGACCATTTCGATCAGCTCGTGTCGATCGTTCGGACGGTGCAATCCGGTTGCGACGAGAATCAAGATACTTTCACGCTGGATGCCTGATCGCTCAAGTCGTTGAAGTAACCCGGACAGGATCAGCTGGTTAGGAACCGGGCGCGTGATGTCACAGATTGCGATGCAGACCGTCTTGCAGTTGACCGCCAATTGGTCAAAGGCAGGGGTTCCCGTGGGAGCATCGAGCAATTGATCTAAGGTCAGCGCAGGATTTCGCAGCGGGTCGGTTTGGCGATAAGCCAGCAAACGTGCCTCGCAGGACGGAAGCTGGACCCAGAGTCCAGTACGTCCGTAGTCGAGTTGTACTCGCATGCGTACAACCACCGTCTGCTGAGAGAATGGGAAGGGAACGATTATTCACGACGGGCGACGCGGTAGTCGCCGAAGCGTCTAGCCGCGCTGGTCATCAAAATCGGTATGTGGAGGCGAACGGAGTCAGGAAGCCGCCTGTTTAGGTTTCTTCCTTCTGCTCTTCTTCACCTTCTTCTACTTTGACCTTCTTCTTCTTCTTTAGGGCGACCTTTTGGACGCGCACTTTAGGAAGTCCGAAGATCGAATCGCCTTCTTTCCAACGCTCGTTTTCTTCCAACTTGGCGATGCGCTCGACCCGTGTCAGTACGTTGCGGTTACCAAGACCGCCTCGTCGAACCTTGAGGCTCTTGTCGATTGTCATTTCTGCATTTCTCCCGTAGGACTCTTCGAGTGGCGGACGTCTCGCCGCCCGGCAACCACCCATTCGCTAAATCGGCAAATGGGGAAGCAGGTCAGTATAGAAAAAGAGCCGGTCTTCATCAATCCGATGTGGGCTGGTCGGAAATCGCGATCTTTATCAGGCATGAATTTTGCCTTCTAGCAGACGGTTCATCGCCCATATTAGGCTTTTTCTAGACCGCCCATCGCTCGTTTTGTGCCCATTGTTTCATTTTTGGCCCCCTTTTCTTTCCCCAGAATCTGTGCCGATCAGCCAAGGAAGCCGGTCGGGATTCGGGGAAACGGCCAGAACGGGCCCATTTTCAGCCGCTGGGCTGCTCAAAGGGAGGGCATGGGAGAAGAATCCCAATTCGCGTGGGCAATCCAGTAGGCTCAACTCTCAGCCGAAGTGACGCCGCCGATCGCTCTCAGGAATTCATCTGTACTGTTCGGTCGCTCGGAAGGCTGGACGGACAAGCACTCCATGATCACTTTTGCCAGCTTCGGATTGAGTTTCGGGCAGACGTCAAGCAAATTGACCGGTGCCTTGGTGTCGTGCAGCATGGCTGCCTTGCCCGTCACATCTTGGGATGGCCAGGGGAGTTCCAATGCACAGAGCTGATAAACGGTGACGCCGAGTGAAAAGATATCAACTCGCTGATCGGTTGGCCGTCGTCGCACGACCTCCGGGGCCATATAGTTGGGGGTGCCGGTGCGATTGCCAGGCTGCATGAAATCTTTCGTGGCTGGTACGCTAAGGCCAAAATCGATCAATTTCAACTCGGTGGCATCGTTGGCACAGATGAAATTACGTGGGCAGATATCGCGATGGATGAAGCCAGCTTGGTGCACGACTCCAATCGATTGGGCCATTTGCTTGATCAATTTGAGTCGATTGCCATTGAGCAACGGGCTGCGTTCTTTGATCAAGACGTTTAAGCCAGGCCCGTCCAAATACTCCATCAACACATAATGTTCGCCGGAGTTGGTTATGCCGTAATCGATCGTTTTCACGATGTAGTCGTGTGAAATCTGGATCGCAATTTCGCCTTCCGACGGCTTCTCCAGACCCTTAAAGCGGGCTTCAAAGAATTCTGTTTTTTCGGGATCGAGCACCTTGAGGCCAACGACTTCGCCCGTCTTTTTGTCCTTGGCCATGTGGAAGGAGGACATCGTTCCGGAGACAGCTTCGCGCAACAACTCGTAACGTTGACTAATACTTAATTTGCCTTCGAGCAACGACTTGAATTGATCAAGCAAACCCATCTTGATTTACGCCCCAGCAGAATCGATTCCGGATGGCACGCCAGGTGCCGATTAAATCTAGGTTAACATCGAATAGGGGCAAAAGTGGCGGGAATCCCCGGTTATTTTCCGCAGTAATCGATGACTCGGGCAATTTCGCTTTTGAGGCGATCACGCGAGACGATGCGATCGATAAAGCCATGTTTCAACAGAAATTCACTCGTTTGAAACCCTTCCGGTAATTCGATCCGGATGGTGGCTTTGATCGTGCGAGGTCCGGCAAAACCAATCAATGCCTTTGGTTCGGCAAAAATGACGTCGCCCAGCGAGGCGAAACTGGCTGCGACACCTCCCATCGTGGGATTGGTCAGTACGGAAATGAACAGGCCACCCGCCGCATCGTGACGCGCCAACGCAGCTGACACCTTGGCCATCTGCATTAACGAGTGAATTCCCTCGTGCATGCGGGCTCCACCACCAGATCCGCTCACGATGATCGCAGGCAATTTTTGTTCTGTCGCTCGCTCGACCAATCTAGTAAGCCGTTCGCCCACGACCGAACCCATGCTGCCCATGATAAACGCTGAGTCCGTCACGGCGAATGCAACTCGGCGGGCACGCACCATTCCAGTGCCGGTGATCGCAGCATCCCGCAGGCCAGTCCGTTTTTGTTCGGCCGTCAGCCGATCCCGATACGGCTTCTTGTCTTTGAATTCTAGTGGGTCGTCAGGCATCAAGCCCTCGTCCCACTCTTCAAAAGTCCCTTCGTCCAAGACTTGGCGAATTCGCTCGCCAGCAGATACATAAAAGTGGTAGCCGCACTCCGGGCAAACTCCCAGACGTTTTTCGGCTTCCTTGCGAAAAATTGCGGTTTGGCATCCGGGGCACCGTTGCCAGAGTCCCTCAGGGACGCCACGCTTGGGTCGCTTCATAGCACGTGATGAAAGATTTGTTGCCATATTGGAATTCGCCGAATGGACGGTCGCTGCGATGCTGGATTTCCTCGAATGACTGATTATCGCCGGAAATGCTGAATTCAGGCAAGCCGTTCTGAGTACCGATTATTGCACATCCCACTCTCCGCCGATCGGTCGAATCCTACTTATCTGGCACAGAACTCAAGAATGGCGGGGCTATTCTAACGAGGATGCTAGCACTTTGTCATCGGGAACATCAATTGCCATCCAGCTGCCGCACTCGGTTTCGGCTTGCCAGAGATTTCCCAGATCGGTTTGATCAAGATAGCTGCGAACGATGCTAGCCAACGGCCCCGGTACAACGATGGCGATTGTTCCCGATTTGTGTTTCTTCAGGATCTTCTCGAGAGCGATTTGCACTCGTTGCCGAGTAGAACTCATCGTCTCCCCCTCGGGGGGACAGACCGTGTCAGGTTGTTCCTGCCACTGTTTATAGACTTTTCGCTGGGTTGATTTGATTTCATCAATCAGTTTTCCCTGCCACAAGCCGTGATCCAGATTTTGCAACCGGTTGACCGTTTTGGATTTAAGTGCCAGCGCGCTGCACAACACAGCCGCCGTTTCCTCGGCTGCCTGGCAAGGTGACGAATAAACCATCTCGATGCCCAGATCGGCTAACTCGTTTGCGGTGCGGGCGATTTGGTCGTTACCGAATTCGTTCAAAGGAATGTCTAACGTTCCTTTGATACGACCCTGCTCGTCATAGTCGGTTGTGCCGGGTCGGATCAGAATTACTCGAACCATTGGAGAATCAACTCCCCCCTAGTGCCGCTGGGCCAAGGTTTCCAGCTCGCGAATGATTGAAGCGTAGTCAGGCTCGCGAAAGATCGCAGAACCCACCACAAACAAATCTGCCCCTGCCTCGGCGCAGGAGCCCATGGTGGTCGTGTTCACGCCACCATCGACTTCCAGGATCAAGTCCTCCTGACTCTGTTTTCTCAGAAGATTAAGCTTTTCTAAGGCGACCGGATTGAATGACTGGCCGCCAAATCCGGCGTTGACACTCATTACTAAAATGAGATCGCACAATTCCACAAACGGCTCGATCTGAGCCAATGGCGTGTCCGGATTTAAGGACAGTCCGACTCCACACCCCAGCTCTCGGATCTCCGAAAGGTCACGGTGAGGATCATCTGTTGCCTCAATATGAATCGTAATTAAGTCGGCGCCGCTGTCGACAAAATCCTTGATATATCGACCTGGCCGTTCAACCATTAAATGAACATCGAGCGGTAAATCAGTCACCCCACGGATTGCCGCGATGATCGGCATGCCATAGCTCAAATTCGGAACAAATTGACCATCCATCACATCCAAATGAAGTCCCTTGACTTCGGCTTGTTCAAGTCGCTGAACCTCCTGTTGGAGATTGGCGAAATCGCACATCAACAGCGACGGCAGAACCGCAGGGGTCGCACGACGCAAGCGTTCGAGTTGTTGGCGAGATGACATACCGAGTCCGGAAGAATAAGAATTTGAGGCGGCGATCCAGCTACAGCAAAGATCAAGCGGCATAGCCTGCGACAATGAAAGTTCAGGCGGTTTGAGGCCGACCTGCCAGGATGTAAGGAAACCGTCCGTCCAATATGGCGTCTCAATGAGTTCCGTCGGCCGATCCAAATTCGTGGCCGAGTCGCGTGCTGTTAAAAAGAAGTCCCAATTCTAACAACGACGAACGGCTCCGTCAGCGCGCCTAGTAGGTGATCTCAGAACCCCCCAGCCGAGGGCATGGCCGCCATTCCCGCAGTTTGCCGCCGGCGGAAGACGTTGTTCTGCCTACCTAAGCTGCTACTGGACAGCAGGTTGCAACATCTTAGCGGACGATGGCCGGTCAACCAAAGTCGTCGTGGCTGGGTAGATCGTCGAGCGATTCTAGTCGAAATAAGTCGAGAAATCGGTCGGTTGTCTTGTAGGTAATTTTCTTTGGCGCGCTCGGGTCTCGTTCTACCGCGAGCAGTTGGCGCCGCACTAATTGATTGAGGGCCCCACCACAGGGACGGCCTTTTAACGTTTCGATTTGTTGTCGAGAAATCGGTTGGTTGTAGGCAACAACAGCCAGCAAGTCGACAGCCAGTTGTGATAGTTTCGCTTCTCGAACTCGACCGTAAAAACGTTCTCGCGTTTTTTCGAATTCAGCTCGGAGTGCCAAACGATAGCCGGCCGCGTCGGAAACCACTTGGTAGGGGGCGTCTTGTTCCTGGTAGAGCTGATTCAGGTGAAGGACCAAGTCATCGATCTCCGCCGGGGTCACGCCGCGCAGGTAACTGGCCATCAAACGACTGGTCAGAGGTTCATTCTGCGGATGGCCGACGAACAGGATGGCTTCCAGGATCGCCTCGGCGGAAACATTTGAGTCGTCGTCTTCGGCGACAATCGCCTCAATGTTGGATTCTTTCGTCGTTTTCGATTCGGTCTCTGCGTTATCTTCATCCGCCGATGCCGCGGGCGAGTCTTGACCGATCAATTGAGCAAACGCGTTTGTCAATTGATCGACAGATAAAGTCGTTGGCTCGGCGTCGTCGGAGTTTTGACTGTCGGAGCCAAAGCCATCGACTTCTGATTGGTCGTCGTGAGTCATCGAGTCACATGGGTGGATCGGATGAAGGCCTACGCGTCAACCACATTCTTGTGATCCACCGTAGGGCTTCATTTTCGACCATTATCTGCTTCGCACCAAGATCAATTCTGGCGCTTCTCGACCTCACCCTTCATGAATGCCAGTCCATCACGTGCCAATTGTTCCTCGGAATCGTACATGCGTCGCCAGATCTTCGTCGCGGCAACCAATTCGGGAAGAGCCAATCCAAAGGCTTCGATCATCAGCCAACCGTCGTAACCCACTTCGTTGAGAGCATCGAAGTTGTTATCCCAATGAACACCGCCCGTCCCGGGGGTACTGCGATCGTTTTCGGAGATGTGCACATGAACCAGGTAGGGGGCACATTCACGGATAGCTGCAGCGGGTGACTTTTCCTCGATGTTGGCATGAAAGGTGTCATACATCATGCGGCAATGGGGATGATCCACATCTTTGAGGAATCTGACGGTATCTGCTGCACAGTTCAACAGGTGACACTCGAATCGATTGAGATACTCAACGCCTAGCATGACGTCAACCTTTTCCGCGTGCTCAGCAACTTGTCGCATGCTGTCTACGCCGCGACTCCATTCGTCTTTGGTCGGACCGGCGCCGGTGAAATGTCCTAGTGCTGAGTGGTAAGGCCCGACTAAGGTCTGAGCGTTGACAGCTTGGCAGCAGTCGAGTGCCAGTTTGTTGTTGGCGACTCCTTTCGCCCGGATCGCATTATCGATACTGATTGGATTATCTTCTTCGCCGCGGACCGTGACGGCCGTGCGTTCGAGACCAAGTTCGTCGAGTCGTTTCCCCCACTTCGCCCATTTGTCCACATCTAAATCGAAGATTGGTAATTCGACACCGTCGTAACCCATCGATTTAAGCGATTCCAAGACGGGCAACATTTCGTCGCTGAGATCACCGCTCCACAACAACAAATTCATACCGTACTTCATCGTAATATTCACTCCTTGAGCGCGAGACTTGGCGAGTGCGTGTCCACATTCAGCAACTCGGAAACGCGCTGGTTTACGGATCTACGAGCGATGGGAAACCACTCGGTTAACTCAACCGGCAACGCCGCCAGTTTGACGCGTTGCATGACGTTATTCAAGCGGAATAGCAGTTTGGCATCCTGGGCGTAGTCATACAAGAACCGCACTTCGGAAAAGCGAGGCATCAGTAGCGCGAGTTTGGGGACAGGTTTGCCCGTCATTCGTTCAACCGTCCAAGCAACCATGGTTGGATCCAACGAATCAATTGCATCGTAGTAGGCCTCCAATCCCGCCGGATCGGCCTGAATGAGCGCATCGTCGAGCAAGAGTTCGACCAGAATGTGCCCGAGGAAACTGGGACGCAGTCCATCATCGGGCGGCAAACGGTCACGAATTTCCACGGTAAAGCTCCACGATAATTCGGCAAAGGCTCGAGTTCGGTGAAACCAGTCGTCGTCCTGATGGTGCTTCAGAATTCCGGCAGCGATCGCGGCAATTCGTTGATCTTTGCTATTGAGAAAGGGTCGAGCTAGTTTCGAGCGGGCGCGCACGCGCCGATCCACAACGTTTAACCAATCGGGGATCGCTGTCCCAGCTAAGAAATACGGGTGGTTGGTGAACGCTCGTCCGTGGGCGAAATAGTTCATCGGCTTTCAATCGATACCAACCGCACAATCTCGCGTCGTCAGGGCGCCGTGTTTTCGTCCAATTCGACGGTGACTTCGACATCATCGGAGTTGATGGAGTCGGTTTCCTCCAGCAAGCGAACCAGCGCGGGAATCGATTCGGCAGCCGCGGGTCCAATTTGGCCCAAAGCGCGAGTTGCCTCGCGTCGAACCCCTTCATTCTCGTCATCCAATAACCTTATCAAATCGGGGACGCCGATGACAGCTTCCGGCCCAATACGCGACAATACGCGACAGGCTAAAGAACGAACGACCGGATTAGGATCTTTGAGCGTTTTGATCAACTGGGGAACCGCCGCCGGTCCCATTCGACCGAGTGAATCGGCTGCCGTCTCTGAATCGCTCCACTCATAGTAAGGACGCAGAGCACGGACGCCGTTTTGAGCGGGAGATGTTTGCGAATCGGTCGTCTGGTCGGTCGTCTGGTCGGTCGTCTGGTCGGGGGTCGAAGAGCTATCCGGTTGCGCCGGCTCAGGTGGAGACAGATCAACTTGTTCCGTGATTTCAATCGAGGTCTGGTTCACTCTGCCTTGGGGCGGAGAAGTGGCCGATTGCCAGCCATTGCAGCCCATCACCGTCAGGCAAAACAGCCCCAGAGCCAGTCGGTGCAGATTGGAATGGCAACATTTCATGGAGAGCTCGGTTGGAACCTTCTCGGTAGCTTTGTTATCATCGAGCAAGCGGCAGCCAGCCGGTGTCATGAAAAACGTTCGGTTTCTCGTGGCCCCAGCCAGCTACGGGTCAATCATGGCCGTCTGGCACCTCTGTCAAACCGCCTATGCTTTTCAGAATTATACCGGACAGCTAGGCTTTTCCTGAGATTCCAGCCAGGATTGGCAAAAGCTGCCGTATCGATTGTGCCGCTTACCGGGAATGGTTGAGGGCTTCAGGGAAAATCTCGCAACGAATGGATTAGGTTTCCGCAATTGCCGTTTTTTATTTTTAGCCAAAGGGGGTGATCACGTGCCGATGAGGAACTTGGCGATCCTGTTTATCGCGTCCTTCGTTTCCCTGATTTGTTACGGTGAAGCGGGAAGAAATCGGTACGCGAACATCCTTTCAGAATCCATCGATAAAGTGGCCGCCTTTTATGTCGAGCCGGTTACTTCACGGCAGCTATTTGAAAGCGGCATGAAAGGCATGCTCAACGATCTGGATCCCTATTCCGGATATATTTCGCCTCAACAACTCAGCGAATTTCAGGTTGACATTCAACAAGAATTTGGCGGGATCGGCATCGAGGTTGGCATGCAGGATGATCGTTTGACCGTGCTGAGTCCCGTGCCGGGGACGCCGGCCTATAAGGCAGGTTTGTTGGCGGGTGACACGATTCTTTCCATCGAAGGGCAGGATACTACCGGTTTCTCTCTTCAGGACGCCGTTGAGTTAATGAGGGGTCCCCGGGGAACGCCAGTGAAACTGACCGTCTTGCATCGTGGTGACGAGGAGCCTGTCGAGTATTCGATTATACGTGACAAGATTCAAATCGAGTCGATTCGGGGTGACCATCGCTCGGATGACAGCGAGTGGGTATTTCAACTGACAGACGACCCACGGATTGGATACGTACGACTGACGAGCTTCGGTGATCATACAGCGGAAGACTTGGCCCAGCGGTTGGGTGAGTTGAAAGGAAATGTTGACGGACTCATTATCGACCTGCGCGGCAACGCCGGGGGGTTGCTCACCGCGGCGATCGAGATCTGCGACATGTTTATTCCCAAGGGTGAAATGATTGTCAGCACCCGTGGGCGAGATCCCAAAATGCAGCGCGAGTTTCTCGCAACGAAGGATCCCATTGTCGATCCAAAACTGCCAATTGTGATTTTGGTCGATCCGTTATCAGCCAGTGCAAGTGAGATCTTTGCCGCCTGCATGCAGGACTATGGTCGCGCAATAATTGTTGGTGAGCGGACTTGGGGTAAGGGGACCGTGCAGAATGTCATTGAAATCGAGGGCGGTCGAAGTGCCATTCGTTTGACGACCCAGACTTATTGGCGACCAAGTGGACGCAATATTCATCGACATTCAGATGTAACCGAAGAGGATGAATGGGGTGTGAAGCCCTTGCCCGAGAACGAAGTCAGGTTGACGCCTGAACAACGGGAAGCGTTCTACAAGTATCGTCGAGATCGCGATATTTCGCCCAGCCTTGATGATGAGGGGGTCAAGGACAAGCTGGAGCTGCAAGATGCTGATGGGGACGATACTGATGGGGACAATACTGATGGGGACAACGTGCAAATCGAGCTGGATGAGACAGTGGATCTCCAATTGCAGCGAGCGATTGAGGTGCTGAAGCAAGAAATGCCACCACGAGTCACGACTGCGATTGGAACGAATTCAGCCTTGCCGAAAGCAGCCTAGGGTTCTGGTAGTTGTCTTGGGATAACTACAAACCGTTTGGCGGATTGCTGGTCCCCTTTATGGAGTCCGAGCAGATGATTAAACTCAGCAGCTTATTTGTCTGTTGTTTTGCCGTCCGTGGAGAATCATGGTCAACAATCTGCCCCTAAAGACAATTGTTCACAATGGCCTGACCATCGAAGGTTATTCGCGCGCTGCCGTGCAGAGCTATTGGCGGATTCCAGAGTATAAAGTTGGTTTCGATCTTGGTGCACAACCGTGGGATTTCATGGGTACTGGCACTTGGTTCGTGTCTCATACGCATCTAGACCACATCGCTGCCCTGCCGGTCTATGTCGCTCGTCGTCGTATGATGAAGATGAGCCCGCCCAAGATCTATCTGCCAAGTTGTGCCGTCGACAACGTAAAGCGGATGTTGCATTCCTTTACGCGGCTCGATCGAGGTAAGCTGCCATGTCATTTGATCGGTGTGGAATCAGGGCAGGAAATTGAGCTCTCGCGAGAATTGTTGGTGACAACACACGCGACGAAGCACACCCTACCCTCCTTGGGATTTGTGGTTTGGGAACGTCGAAAGAAACTAAAGCCCGAATACCAAGACTTGTCCGGTGAGCAGATTCGTGATGTGCGATTGAGCGGTAAAGAGGTCACCTTGGAACGGCGATATCCCAAACTCGCTTATTTGGGTGATAGCACGCCGGCAGGATTAGACGACAATCCGATCATGTATGAGGCAGAAGTGCTGATTGCGGAAATGACTTTTCTCGCTCCCGACCACCGCAAGCAAAATATCCATAAACTGGGACATATTCATCTCGATGATTTTGTTGCACGACGTGACCGATTCGAGAATGATTTGGTGATCGCCGCTCACTTTAGCACGCGTTATCATCCGCGGCAGGTTGAAAGCTATGTGCAGAAGGCGTTTCCTGACATGATGGACGGGCGGTTGCATCTTTGGCTCTAAATCATGGACCTAAGCAATGAGCAGCTGAGTGACCCAAGCATCCCCCCCTCCAGTCACGCCACGTGCTGCCTATGTGCATGTGCCCTTTTGCCGGCATCGCTGCGGTTATTGTAACTTTACCCTGATCGCTGGACGCGATGATCTTATTGCCTCCTACCTGGAGGCTCTGGAAATCGAACTTTCCACCTTGGATCTACCTCAACAGGTCGATACCCTGTTTGTGGGAGGTGGCACGCCGTCCCATTTGGCTCCGACTGATCTAGAACAGTTGTTGAAGCTCGTTACCCATTGGTTCCCTCTCAGCGACCAAGCTGAATTTACGGTGGAAGCAAATCCATCTGATGTGGCGCCCGATCGTATTAAAGTCATGAGCCGCGCCGGCGTGAATCGGATCAGCTTGGGCATCCAGTCATTCGATGATGACAAACTGTATATCCTCGAACGTGATCATCGTCTGTTGGATATTCAACGAGCCGTTCATGTCGTCCGACAAGAAATCGACAATCTTTGCCTCGACTTAATCTTTGGTGTGCCCGGTGAATCTCGGGACGTATGGAGACGAGATTTGCAAGCGGCGATCTTGCTGGAACCACAGCATCTTTCCACTTATGGATTGACGTTTGAAAAAGGCACGCCCTTTTGGTCGCGTCGCGAGAAACAACAGCTGAATTCGATTAGCGAATCTGACGAAGCATGGATGTACGAATTCGGCATGGATACCCTGAAGGCGGCAGGTTTTGAACACTATGAGATTTCCAATTTTGCGAAATCCGGATTTCGCAGTCTTCATAATCAAACCTACTGGACGGGTGATCCCTATTTCGCCGCTGGACCCGGTGCTGCTCGCTTTCTGAACGGGCGGCGCGAAACTAATTATCGCAGTACCACGACCTACTTGAATCGCGTTTTGACAGGGCAGCCGCATGTGGCAGAATCCGAGCAACTGTCGGACGAGCAACTGGCTCGGGAACAATTGGTATTTGGCCTGCGGCGAATCCAAGGCGTTCATCGGGTGAACTTTCACCAGCGCACGGGTTTTGAAATCGAGCAGCTGGTTGGGGACGTGCTGTCAAAATACTTGCAGCGAGGGTGGTTGGTGTGGCAAGCTGGATCGCTGCGTCTGACTCGCGCTGGACTACTGTTCAGCGATTCGATCTGGCCAGATTTCTTTTAGGTCGACCCATCCAATGCGATGTTTCAGCATGACCGGTCTGTGGAGATAACCCAGTAAAAATGTGCTGACGATCGGAGACAACTTCAGCGAAGAATAAGAGAGAAATTTGACCAAGATCCGCTCCGTTCAGACGAATAACAGGAATCAGGCCCAGCCCCTTTTCTCGGGAAGGAATGAATAAATGAACTCAACTCCAGAAGCCGTAAGCTGTTGCCGAGACGAGTCCGAAGCGGCCGAGTCGGATCGGTTCGTTGTTTTTGAAAAACTTATTGACTGGCTGATCAGCTCTCATCCAGAGCAGATTCGTGATGACGTACGAAAATTGCGGGAACGATATCCGGAGGCTGCTGATGAAGAATTAGTAGAAAAACTGGTCAGCATCAAATCGATCAAAAATGGTTGGGTTGGAGCTGCGACAGGTGTGCCCGGATTCTTGGCGCTCCCCGTTGCGCTCCCCGTCGACCTGCTTGCTTCCTGGAAGATTCAAATCAATTTGGCGATGTGCATTGCACATATTTACGGTAATGCTCTCGATCGTCGTGACGTGGAGCAACTGAAGACCGACATTCTCGCGATTATGGCTGGTTCAAGCAGCGAGGAGCCGATCGAAGTGATGGGTGTTGAAATTGATCAAGTGACTCAGCAGTCGGTTCGTCGCTATCTGACGCGCGAAGCGACCATCGAACTTTGGAAACATCTCGGGTTGCGCATGATCAGGAGGACCGGTTCCCGGTCGTTGGTGGGTCTTGCCAAAGTCGTACCGTTGGTTGGAGCACCAATCGGCTTCGCATTCGACTATGCCGCCACGCGTCGCATCGGAGAAAATGCTCGTCAATATTATGAGCGAGATAGCCGCGTGACGGTTTAACTGCCCGAGTCCATTCGTTGCCGTTGCTTCGTTGGGTTAGCTGGCAAGGGGGCTGCCCAGCGGCGGGAAAAGCCACGCGAGTATCGTGTCGTGTGGCTTGTGTTTTACTTTGGATCTAGCAAAAAAGCTCTTCGTACGTTTCCTCGTTGAATCCGACCATCAGCGTCTTGCCTTTTCGCAGGGTCGGTGCTCGGAGATTGCCCGTCGGGCCAAGGAGTAGTTTTTTGATCTCGTCGATGCTGGGTTTATCCTTTTTTAAATTGAGATGGACAACCTTTTTACCTTTGGCGGAATAGAGCTGATTGACTTGCTTCAGCAAGTCAAGTGCTCTGTCCTCTTTATAGGTGTCTTTTCTCGCATCGACCTCGACGGTCGCCTCAAGACCTGCATCCGCAAGGAACTCTTGCGTTTTCCCGCAGGTCTTTCAGCCAGGCCGGTGGTAACTCCAATCGATTTTCGCCATCGCTTATGTCCTCTCGAAAACTGTTTAAGAATACCTATGATGATACAGTCGGGCAGGCGGAAACAGCAATGTGGCAGCGCCGTTTCGTTGACTTAGCAGGCTTTAGAATTGAGCTGTTGGACGGGTGAATGAGTATTGCCGAAGATTTACCGGCACTCCCGGATGAGGAATGGAATCGGCGTTTTCGTCGTCGGTTGCTGGGCTGGTTTCGGAAAAATGCCCGCGATCTGCCGTGGCGTCGCTCGCAGGATCCTTACCCGATTTGGGTGAGCGAGATCATGCTGCAGCAAACCCAAGTGGAAACGGTCAAACCGTATTTTAAGCGATTTATCGAGCGTTTCCCCAACGTCCTGGCCCTTGCGAAGGCTGACGAGCAAGAGGTGCTGCAGTTGTGGGAAGGACTTGGTTACTACCGTCGAGCACGTCAATTGCACCGTGCGGCCAAAATCGTTCGGGATGAATATCAGGGACAATTTCCGCGGGATCCGGTTGATGTGATCGCGTTACCAGGAATTGGTCGCTACACGGCGGGGGCCATTCTTTCGATCGCCTTTGATGATCGTCAGCCGATTGTCGAAGGAAATACGATTCGAGTTTACAGTCGTCTGCTTGCCTATCAACAAGATCCACGTTCCTCGGCCGGACAACGGCTCTTATGGGCTTTTGCCGCCTCAATTCTGCCACAACGCAAGGCGGGCCAACTCAATCAAGCGTTGATGGAGTTGGGCAGCGAACTGTGTCGTCCGCGATCACCGCAGTGCGATTGCTGCCCAGTCAACGAACTGTGCCCAACCAACGCTCACGGTTGGCAAGAAAAGATTCCGGTGGCTGGAAAGAAAGTCGCCTACGAAGATTTGCACGAGGTTGCTGTCGTGGTGCAACGTCGCGGTATGATCTTGATCCGTCAGTGTGCCGAAGGTGAACGGTGGGCTGGACTTTGGGACTTTCCTCGATTTTCGGTCAGAGAGGGGCAGAGCCTGCCTGCACAGATCCCTGAACAAGTGCGGGGACTCACGGGTGTTACGGTGGGCGGTTGCCGTTTGCTAACCGAGATGAAGCATGTAGTGACGCGCTACCGGATCACGCTTAGCTGTTTTCAAGCGGATTATCAATCGGGTCGCAAACTTCCCGGAACCGATTGCCAGTGGATTAAGCCAAATCAGCTGTCTGACTTTCCGCTCAGTGTCACCGGACGCAAGATAAGCAAGATGGTCAAAAGTTGACGTTTCCTGGCAGGGTATTCCAACCGTTTGAGAGTGCTTGTCTTAGAGTGCTTGAGTTGTCGGCCTTGTCACTTCATCAGTTCATCGACCGATGCACCGATATCGGGTTGGGCCATGAGACGTTCACCAACCAGGATGGCGTTGACTCCGGCGTCCTCCAGCATTCGCACATCACTTTGGCGATGGATACCACTTTCACCGACCAACAGGCATTCGGCGGGAATCTTTTCTCGCATCCGCACGGTGTGATTCAAGTCGACTTCAAACGTTCGGAGGTCTCGGTTGTTGACCCCAATCAGTGTGGCACCTGCTTCGAGTACGCGATCAAGATTTTCGGGTTCGTAAAATTCAACCAGTGGGGTGAGTCCCAGTTCAACCGCTTCGTTGTGTAACTTTCGTAAATGGCAATCGTCCAGGCATTCTGCAATCAAGAGAACGGCGTCAGCGCCGGCAACACGCGCTTCCAGCAATTGATAAGTGTCGAGAATGAAGTCCTTTCGCAGCAACGGCGTCGAAACAGTCTGTCGGATTTGAGAGAGGTATTGCAGGGATCCTTGAAAATAGCTCTCGTCCGTCAAAACACTGATGCACGTTGCTCCGTGATCGGCATAGATGGAAGCGATCTGTTGAGGTTGGAAATCCTCTCGGATGATACCTTTGGACGGGCTCGCCTTTTTGACTTCTGCAATCAACTTGATGCGACCCTTGGCAGCTAGTGCATCGAAGAAGGGCCGCACGGGGGGAGCTTGATCGAGAGCTTGACGCAATTGCGATTCGGGAACGCGTTCTTTGGCCGTTTCGATTTCAAGCCGCTTGGTAGCGACAATTTTGTCAAGGATGGTGGGCACGACGGATCCTGCGTTTCGAATGCTGAAAAAATCTTTAGTGTTTAAAATGTCGCTTCCCAGTGAAGACCATGGGCAGTTGGTGTTCATCGCAGGCCGCGATCACTTCACTATCACGTTTAGAGCCGCCGGGTTGAATGATAGCGGCAACACCTGCTTGAGCGGCTCGATGAATTGAGTCGGGAAAGGGAAAGAATGCGTCGGAGGCAAGAACCGATCCGACCGCTCGCTCGCCTGCCTTCTGCAGCGCGATTTCGACGGAATCGACGCGACTCATCTGGCCAGCGCCGGCGCCGCACAACGCCTGATTCTTGGTAACGACGATCGCGTTACTCTTGACGTGCCGCACCACCGCCCAGCTGAAACGAATTTCGTCGACGAGCGGCGCATCGGGTTGCGTTGTTGTTGCGATTGTCCAATCATCGTATTGATCAGGGAGCGTGTCCGAAGCTTGGACCAATACGCCACCGCTGATGTGTCGCAGACTCATCGTTGCCGTGACGTCGCCAAAATCGCCGATTTCCATCAGGCGTACGTTCGACTTCCATTTCGGCCGGGTGGTGAGGATTTCTACCGCGGCTGGATCGAAATGAGGCGCCACAATCGCTTCAATAAAAAGGCCTGGTGTTGCGAGTACCGCAGCGGTTGCAACATCTACCTTTCGGTTGAAGGCCAGAATCGATCCGAACGCACTGACAGGATCACCGTCTAACGCTTTTTGGACTGCGTCTACCAGCGATTCTGCGGACGCACAGCCACAAGGGTTGTTGTGTTTGATTACCACAGCAGCGGCTTGTGGCAGCGAACGCACGATCGATATCGCGCTGTCTAGATCTAACAGGTTGTTGTACGACAGCTCTTTGCCGTTCAGTTGTCGGGCTGAAATTAAGCTCGGACCTTCCGTCTTTCCGTCACTGTAAAGAGCCGCTCCTTGATGCGGGTTTTCGCCATATCGGAGCATTGATTTACGCTGAAGTTGGATGTTGAGCTGTTCCGGCAGGGATTCCTCCCCCTTGCTTAACTGTTGGCTGAAGTACTGACTGATGGCGGAGTCATAAGCGGCGGTTCGAGCGAATGCCGCGCCGGCTAATTTCTGGCGTTGTTCAAAGCTGGTCGAACCCGAATCTTGGACTGACTGAAGGATGTCCGCGTATTGCTCCGGTGCGGTCGCAATCGTTACAAACGAATGATTTTTGGCAGCCGCTCGGACGAGGCTCGGACCACCAATGTCGATCTGTTCGATCGCCTCCGGCATGGTCACGCCTTCGCGGGCAACGGTTGCCTCGAATGGATACAGATTAACTGCGACCAGTTCAAACGATGCGATGCCGTGGCTATCAATCCCCTGCATATCGTCTTCTCGGTCGTGTCGGCAGAGGATCCCACCGAAAATCTTCGGGTGAAGCGTCTTGAGTCGGCCGTCCATCATTTCAGGAAAACCCGTGTAGGCAGAGATATCACGGACTTCGATTCCATTCTCGCGTAGGTGTTGGGCGGTGCCACCTGTGCTGAAGATCTCGACACCGGCAGATGCCAATCCCTTGGCAAACTCGGCAAGGCCGAGTTTGTCACTCACACTAATCAAAGCCCGACTTATTCGCGGAGAATCCATAGGTCGTCTTTCCAAAGCAAGATCAAAAAGAAGGTCGTTCAACGGACCTGATTGTCGGCTTCTTCAGACTTTGGTCAACTCCCCGCGCCAGTGGCCAACCGCTGACGGGCGAGCGGATCCTGAAATGCAAGTCGAGGATAGGGGTCCGAGTGACCGTCTACTTAAGACCGAGCGGATGGGCCAAACTGGGCACGCGGGGCTTGCTTCGAGCTGGGTTCGAAAAATCGACGGGCTACCCGAATGGATCCTCACCGTCACCCGCTCCGAATGGATTCCCTTCGTCTGCGTCATCCGCTCCGAATGGATCCTCACCGTCACCCGCTCCGAATGGATCCCCTTCGTCTGCGTCACCCGCTCCGAATGGATCCTCGCCGTCACCCGCTCCGAATGGATCCCCTTCGTCTGCGTCACCCGCTCCGAATGGGTCGTCATCTCCGGCGGCCGGATTATTCAGCCTGCCGGCGTCGGGCGTGGGTGGACTAAATTCGTCGCGACTCGCTCCGGAATCAGAAGCCGGTTGATTTGCTTGCTTCGTTTTGTCTGTGGTGGGTTGAGGGAGTGAAGCATGAATCGTTGGCAAGGGGGCATGTATCTCTCGCAGGCACTGGATAGTTCCATCACTTGCTGCCAGATAGATGCGGTCAGTCAGACGGTTCGTGATCGGCAAGTCATATCCCGATACGTCCAACGACATCACTCGACCGCCCGTTTTCGGATCGAGACCATGCATCACACCTTGTTGATCGAGAACGTACAAACGCGTGTCACTGGCGGCGACGATGCGTTTGATACCGGTCACCAGCCATTGCTGGAAACCATCGGAGCTTCCAACGGCATGTAAGTTGCCAAATTCGGTAATCGCGTAAATCCGCTCATTGTCACTGAATAGCGATTCGTGGATCGGTTCTCCTGTGGCATATTGCCACTCGATTTCACCATCGCCTTCGTCAAGGCAGTAGATGAATCCGTCCGATGATCCGACAGCTAAGCGATCTGGTTTGACGAATACTGTTTGTCCGTGAATCGGTCCGCTTGTGCGAACCATATACTGGACTTCGGGTTTCTTCTCGATATTGCATACGTAGGCGCGGCCACCCTCGGTGGGCCAACTGATTGTACGAGGACTTGCCGTGATCGGAGCGGAAACTTGGCTGCCTGAGTGATAGTACCAAGTGGGTCGTTGGTAAGGTAGCTGATCGGGCTTGCGAACAGGATCGTCCTCACTCGGTAGCCAATGTCCTTCAATTTGACCATTGCTTGTGGGAGCGAATGCTAGTTTTTGGGTGAGCACGGGTCCAATGATGGGATTATTCTGAAGAGATCGTTTCCAGACTTGTTCCCCCGTTTCACGCTCCAGCAGATACAAACTCGATCCGTTGATCACGGAAACGTACTTGTCGTTTGCGGCAGGATTCAACGTTTGATAACTCGGTCGACCGACGAGAATGGCCCACAATGTTTGCCCATTTTCCGCGTCGATAGCCTGAACGGTTCCGGAGTTCGTTTGAATGTAGAGAACGCTTCTCGGAACCCGCTTTTCTTCAATCGTTGTTTGATATCCACGTGCGTCGAGGCGAATCTTTTCTTTTTCTGCGAGTCGAGCTGCCTCGGCGTCACCGATCGCTTTGCCGTCTCGACCGAGATCGATCGCACTAAACCGTCGGATGCCCTTGTCGTACTTCACTTCGTAAACAGGGTAAGAATTCGCGAGATAATCCTCATAGGAATCGAGGCCGAGCAGCTGGAGATGAGCGTTTGCCGCCGCAGATCGATCGCGATCGAGCTCGGCTTGGGACGTCCAAGCGACTTCTAGACCGGCTCGTCGGTAGTCGGTTGGGCCGGAAAACGACCTTCTCAGCTGGCCCCAGGCGCTGCTGCAAACCAGGAGGAGAAAAGGCAATACGAGACACGATTTGTGGTAGCGAAGCATGAATAACCTCAAACACATCGGGCCCAGATAGGCCGAATTGCTAGACTAAGCCGCCATGCGGCCGATGAAGGACGCCGAAATCTGCACGATTCTCGAGTCCCTCGTCCGTTCCGGTGTCCTTTCATGATAGTCGATCGGGCCATTCAATTCCGGGAAAAACACCGATTCGGCGGCAGATCGGCAAAAGCGACCTGCTTGTGTTTCGGATGCTTAACGGTTATCCCGTTGGGGGGCCCATGGACCGGTGGCCGCGGCGAATCTACGATGGGAGATCGTAAAAATCATCAAACAAAAGACGCTGGTGCGGAAGACAGTTGGTACTGAGCCGAAAGTGAATGCCGAATTTCAGGCCTTAAGGCGACCGTCGCCGAAGGGGCTTTCAGCAAGCTTCTCGATTCGCGAATTGTTGTTTTCGACGGCTAACCTGTCCATTTTATCGTACCCGACCCATTTATACGTGTAAGAGGAGTAGGGAATGGAGCTTCGAGATCTTGGTCCCGACGGCCAGCAAGCTCTCGAACAGACTCTGGGCTACCTGAATTTCTCGTCTGGAGCGTCTGACAATCAGTTTTTGCTGAATTTGAATCAGCTATTCGCTCTGATTGAAGACCAGCTCTTGTCAGATGCCGCTCCCGCCCACCGGCGTCTCAAGACGGAGCCCGTGCCGAATTGGCAGGTCGTTGGAACGCTTTGGCGCGAAAAACTGGCCGAATTGACGGGAGTCGTACCGGCATTTGAGGACACGACCCAAGTGGTCGCGGTCTTGAATCTTCTCTTGGATCATGTGGTCCCCGGAGTTCGTGATTTCCATCGTGATCTGTTGTTTCATCAGTCCGACAATGCTTTGCTCACCCCGTTGCTGATCGGCCGGATTTGCGAAGTTGTATTGCGACAGGGGGCACCTTGGGACGAGATCGATCGAATTACCGAGTCTGCGATCCGCGAGTTGAATGACTACGTGGGTTACCGTCCGGTCGCCGTATTGGAATCGCGCGTTCTCGAGCCCTATCCTCATGAAAAAGTGAGGCCCATTCCGCTTTTCATCCAAGGAGTGGGAGTAGCTCATGGTCCCTACCAAGAAGTCATCGCGCTTGCCCTGAAGATCATTAACGAAATTGACCCCATGGTGTTGCAGGCGGCCTGTTTCGTACCAGAGCATCTCGAGGAATTGGCTCTCGATCCTCGAGCCTATGACTTTGAACATCCTGTGAACAAAAGGCCGAATTACCATTTTGGGCAATGGGATCCACACTCGATTGACAACCGCGGTTTCTATAACCGATTCGTGATTCAACAAGTGACGCTCGACGCGTTGATGAATCGGATTGGATCGACACACAAGATTCCCGATAAAGAAGTGAAATTCGAAGCTGCTGCGGTACTCGTTGGAACCATTTTGATGGCATCCGGAGTCAGCGGTACGGGGCCGGATTTTCATGACTCGAGCATCACGCTGGGGAATTTGCTCCCGCGCATTGCGACTTTCCGAGACGTGTTTTATGAGCAGTTGATCGACCAACTTCAGCAACATGATCCAAAGCACGCTGAGCGACTGGTGGAAGAGTCACAAAGGTTGCGGCAACCGTTTGGTGCAGCCCGACAGCATCTCAACTCGCAATTGACTCGCCAGCGAGCGTCACAACTCGAACATGTTCGCTTAGCCAGTTTATTTGCCAGAATGGGATATCCCGAAGCAGCCCAACGGCAGATTAATTCGCTGCCCGTGACCTCGGCCAGAATGCTTTGCCGCATTGATTGCAACCTGACCTTGAGTCAGCGTGATATCGATGACGGCAACCTGATACGAGCCGAGCAGTGGCTTGATGATACCCGCGAGTTGCTCACTCGTGGCATTCAGTGCGGAGCGGTAATCGACCCTTGGAATATTTTGGGTTTCGACGGCAACTTCAGTCTGTTCCCGGCGATGGAGAATAGCATTCACGATCATCGCGTGGACGAAATGCTGGAGCTGATTGACGAGGTATTTGAAACGTATGGCCGACTTTGGAGTGCGGCAGCAGCCTCGGATGATCAAGAGTTAGGCGATCAGGTGAACGCGAAATTTAAAGAATTTGCTCGCTGGTGGCATCAATTTGCCGTGCACGAAGTGAGTTGTGTTGACGCTTCTGATTGCCTGGAATTGCATCGCGCGGCCGAGGATGTGGTCGATGCATTGAATCATTGGCATAAGGCAGGTGAAGCCACAGGAGCCATCCGTTTTTGGGCTCCTTATGTCGAACGCTTTGATGCGCCTCGGGCCTATGCCATGGTGATTGAAATGCTGTTGGATCGTCGCGACGTGGTTGCAGCGCGTGCACTCCTGATTCATTGGCTGGGTCAAGCCGATGTTACGCCTCTGGAGCAAGGTGAGGATTCATTTCATCGGCTGTCGATGCGATGGTTACTGGAAGTTTTGGGACTGAAGCCCAAGTCCGGAGCATCGATCGATGTGCCGGGTCCGGCGCCGCCGGAAACCTGGAGACGCGTGCAGAAATTCTTTGATTACATGGAGGCAAACGCCGGAGATTATTGGCATGTGCCTCCATTCGGACTTGGCGGTGCTGATGAAACCTCTGATGGCCCGGATGGCTCCGAGAACTCCGATGAGCCGTTCATGGATGATGAGGAGGAAGATCAGGACGATGAAGATGATCTGTTCGGAGCGGCCTACGAAGATGTCGTCTACCGTGATAGTACTGATGACGGTATCGAAGGAAGCCTGTTCGACTCGGGAGGGGGAAATGATGATCAGCTTGACCTATTGCATGATCAAATTGCGGGACGGCTCTCTTTCCTTAATTCTCTTGCGCGGCTACGACGAATTGCAGCACTTGCGTGGATGCTGGCCCCTGCCGATGGGGACGATGGTGGGCAGTGGTTTGAGGAGAGTTTGAAGCATTGGTTGCAGCACGGTGCTCAAATTCGCGAGTCACTCGAGCGACTATTGGCCGAGGTCAGTCGATATCGACTAGGAAGACCCTCCCACGATTATCTATCGATGGCTGAATTCGATCGCGAGCGCATGATTAAAGAGTCGCTGATGGAACATGTCATCGGTGCCAGTGTTGAAATCAGCCAAACAGATCAGTTCATCCACTGTGCCTTGCGACATTCGGAAATTGACCTGCCAGCCGATCAGGCGGCCGCCATTCGTTTGCTCAGAAGTGCCATTCAAGGACAGCAAGCCGAAACGGAAGTTGCCTGGGCCGAATTGAAAACGGCTCTCAGTACGGAGCCGATTCTGTATGTTCCTCTTGTGCGGGGTGGGAATCCAAGGAATATCGTAGAAGTTCGTAACCGACAGCAAATGCTGCGAGTCCTTTTGGCTTGGTTGCCTCGCCTGGGTTTGCTCACCGAGACCCGCGACCTGATCGACGTGGTGCGAACGATGGAGCGATCAACACCTGCTGGACCCGGAGCGGTTACCGAATTCGATGATCTTTTTGAAGTCGGATTTCGTTCGCTTGTCGATTGTGTGATTCGAGCGACCAATGTTAATGAGACCCAAGATTTGTCACCGACTGATGAAGTGGGTGACACCGGTCCCCAATTGGTCTCTTGCCTGGAGAGCATGACCGAATCGATGCTGGTCACGTGGCTTTCTCACAGCAGGACTCTAAGACTATCGGTGTTGGAAAAGGTGAAAAGTGACGAAGCTTGGCAAGATCTCGTTCAATTCATCAAGCGTTACGGGGAAGATCTGTTTACCCAACAGTTCCTGAGTCTGGCAAATGTTCGAAGCATCTTGTTTCAAGGAGTTGAAAACTGGTTGCTGCAGATGGAGGAGGATTTGTCTGAAGGATGGAACTTCAAGCTGATTGAAGAGCTCGATAGCGTCATTTCTCGTGAAGAGGTGACCAAGCATATGACCTTGGTACTCGAAGCCGTCGTTGAGAATTACGGGGAGTATCGTGACTACAACAGCACGACGACTCAATCTGATCGAGGAGACTTGATTTACAACTTGCTTGATTTTCTGCGTTTGCTCAGTAAGTACGAACGGGTTGTCTGGAACCTGAAACCGGTGGTGCTTGCTCACGAGTTGTTGGTGAGACGAGGTTGCAACGATGCGGCCCAAATGTGGCGGCGAGCCCTCTCAGAACGAATTGCTGAGGAGGCGAATCGGTATGTCAAGCGGCTGACAAAGCTACAGCAACGTTATGCGATGCAATTGCCCACGATCGCTGATCGGGTTAACGAGCGGTTTTTGCGGCCGCTCATCATTGATCGGATGCGAGCATTGGTCGAGCCGGCGATCGACCAGCGTTCTGAAAAGTCATTTTCGATACTCGAAGATGAATCCGAGTTATTGCTCAAGCAACCCTCGGGTGTTGGCTTTGAGCCGCCGGCTTGGCTGTTGTCGTTGGAAGAGGAAGTGCGTCGGGTGCGCCGCGAAGCAAGATTGGTCGACGAACAGCAACTGTTTGAGTCTTTGCTGCCGGCCGTTGATTTGACCATCGAGGACGTGCAGGATCAGATTGAAGCTTGGAGTCGACACCCCGACGACGACTAGCTTAAGGCAATTCGATGTCGGTCAAAGTGTACTTGATTGGTACGTCGATAATCGCGGCCGGTGACTGGTAGACAAGTTTCCAGTTCGCAATGTCTTCATCTCCCAACGGAAACAAATAAGCGAAACCGACCTCCTGACTTCGTTCGAGATAGCGTTCGAAATTGGGATTTTCAATTCGCTTTCCCGTATCGTTGATCAAATAGACTTGGTTGTTCGATGCCCAGTCCAGATGCGATTGAAAAGCACCGCTCGGATTGTCGAACTTAACCCGAATTCGAAATTCAAAGAGGGAGCCGTTTTTTCGGACACGCTCCAGGGTCACTGTTAAGCCGCCCTTTTGTTGCACCACATCTCGCGCCGTGTCTAAATTCTCGAACAGGAACTGTTCTTCACGTCCGGGGATCATCGCCGTGAATTCCCCAGTGAGCTTGCTGATTTTTCTGATACTTCGGTCGGGTAATTTGAGCGGCAGCACGAGGTCAATTCCCGCGACTGTACTCTGCACGGGTAATTCGAGCGTGCCATCGGGAGAAATCACTGACATCTTCGTGCCGTCGTCTCCCTGCAGCTTGAGATCGGCCAAGGCATGCCGAATGAGGATTGGCATGGCGCGCGGCTCCCACAATAAATTCAGACGGAGTCGTAAGGATTGATTCTCGGTTCTGAGCAGATTTCGTTGAGCGATGATCTCGGCGGCTTCGATACGGAACAGGCCGCTGTAGACACCCGCGTCCTGGCGTTTGCGATCGTTCGGGTCGGCGGCGACGATGCCAATCGTTCGGGTTTGACCCACGTAGCTGTAAATAGTCATGCCCGCTTGATCGAGTATCTGGTCGAGTGCCTGCCAGAACGGTTGATCTTGGATATTAAGTTCCAGTTCCACCCCGTCCTGCGCTTGACCAAAGCGATCTCGGTAATCGACCACGCGATTTCCCGTCTGCTGCTTAATGCTCTTCAAGATTTCCGAAAAAGGAAAAGTGCCTTGAAACGTTAAGCGGGACGGCTGCCGTTTCTGCTCGGCCGACATGCGTTGGAGTGTGTTCCGGATCCGATCAAGTCGCTGTTTGACCTCTGTCGGTGTGTTGTCGTCGGTGCGCGGCAACAGGCCGAGGACGTTGGGGCCTCTCTCTGACAGTTGCGTCTCCGCCCGTTCTCGAATGGATCGATCGGAATCGTCCAGTTCTTGTACCAATTGGTGAATCTCTGTTTGAAGCTTGTCCGTTGGTGTTGACGCTGGTACCTGTGCGAGCAGACAGAAGCTTACGAGAGCAGCCGTGCAGATCATTGGAATCGCCTCCGTCTGTAAGGATTATTTCGGCCGATCCGCCCCCGGGGCAATCAACGGGGCAGCCGGTTTCCACGTCATTTTACGTCCGCATGTCGTTGTGTACCAGTTTCGCGACCTCGGATCCTTTTTCATTCTACGCTTAAGTAACGGTTTCGCCTGCCGTCGAGCCCCCAACCGCTGAGTGAGGAACCGATGATTCGACAACCGATCGTCCTTGTCGCGCTTTTTCTCCTGGCGATCTTCGCCCGTGGCGACGCTCAGACAGTCGAGGTATCTCTCGGTGCTGGAATCTCTGTTCGGGGTAAGCCGATCTATTGGGGTCAGCATTCGGTGGTCTTGATGGAACGAGATGGTCACATGGTGACCTTTCGTCCTGCCGAAGCCAAGAAGTTTCGCAAGCTGTCCGATCGCTTCAGCAGCCTCAGCCAAGCAGAACTACGAGGCAAGCTGATGCGAGAGTTTGGCTCCGACTTTGATGTTTCTGGCACGGGGCAGTATCTCGTAGTTCATCCGGCCGGTCAACGCGATCGATGGGCAGAACGGTTTGAACAACTTTACCGTAGCATGGTGCAGTATTTTCGGGCACGCGGATTTTCGACCAAGCGTCCGGAGTTCCCCTTCACTGCGATTGTTTTTCCGACTCAGGAAAGTTATCAGAACTACCTGCGGCAGCACGACGTTGAACTCGGATTCCATTCACTCGGATACTACGATCTGACTTCCAATCGGATTCATCTCTATGACGTTACCGCAGGACGTCCCGATTCGCCAGATTGGCACATTAATGCAGGAACGATCATTCACGAGGCAGCCCATCAGACGGCGTACAACATTGGAATTCACCAACGGCATGGCGACGAACCGCGGTGGCTGGTCGAGGGCATTGGCACGCTATTCGAGGCAGCCGGCATTTGGGATTCTCGCCATCACCCAACGCGTCAAGAACGTATCAACGAACGCCAGTTGCAGAACTACCGCCGCCTTGTTGATTCCGCAAACTCGTTAGCCTTATTGCAACAGCAGATTGCTTCTGATGATTTATTTGGTCGCACCACGAATGTGGCTTACGCACATGCTTGGGCGATGACCTTTTTCTTGACCGAGCAAGAGCCTCGCCGCTTCGCTGAACTGATTCAACAGTTAAACCGTCGCCAAGCCTTTGGACGCTATACGGCGAAAGAAAGAATCGCTGATTTCCAAAAGGTATTTGGCAGCGATTTACGAATGTTCGACGCTAGGATGCAACGTTTCTTGGAAACGCTCTAGGTCTCGAGAGTTCGGTATCGTTCCCGCTGCCCATCCTGTCCTGGTTGGGCGTTGCGTTGGCCGATTTCAGGTCGACTGACCGATCAAATCTTGCTCATCGGCAACTTCGGGATCGGCGGAAACTTCGGGTTCGACTGGAGCAAAGCGAACACGCGCTGATTTAACGACCAAAGGGTCCTGGGCGTTGTATTGGACCAGTAAGTTTCCGGCAAATCCCCAACCAACAAATGTTTTGTCTTCGATGATCAAGCGAACTGTTACAGCTTGCCCAGCCGGTACTCGAATGCGATCGGTCAACGTTCGATCGTAGATGCCATGATGTCCGGGCTTGGTCGAAGTGTTGTCGGCAGCCGAATAGCTAATCGTTGTTACCTGATCCGTTCCTGCTTCGGACAGTGATTCGGGTGAGTCCACTCGAAAATCAGAGACGGGTTGGAACTGCAAACGATAGATTTCGGCATCTTCGCTGCTGTTGTTTTCAATCCGAATGAGTGTGAAGTCGCCATTGGCTGGTCGCATCACGGATTCAGCAACGGTCAGTTGGGCGATGGTAGGCGGCTGTGTCTCGTTGGTCTCGCTGGCTGTGTCTTGGTTGGCTGGGTCTTGGTTGGGCGACTCGGGGGTGGCTTCCACTGCGGACTGATTTTCCCTGGCTGTCAATTGGCGTATCGTTGCAATTTCCTGTCGAAATGCGGTGACCCGTTGTTCCTTCGCCTGCCGTTCCGTGGCAGCAATTTGGTCCACCAGATTTTGGGCGTCCTGTTCGAATTGATTCAAGGCGCTCACAATTTGATCGTTCCAGCCCTTCATCCGATTGTCGTTGGCTTGAAGTGAACTCCGAAATTCATTTTCCAGAACAACCTTCTGTTTGGCGTAGAGATCAGATTCTTTTTTCAACGCCTGTTCGAACTCGGTGATTAGTTCGCTTGTCTGGGGAACGACCGGTTGTTGGGTCATCGCTAAGCCAATGGCAATGACCGCAACCAAACCACTGACGACAGAGATGATACGACTGGTCCAATCCACCGATGAAATGGGGCGCCCAGAGTTCATGAATCCACCTCGCACAACGAGAACCGAGTGACGGTTGGAATCGACGCGATTCGATCCCACCCTATCCAAGATACCGACCGCTGCCCGACTGGTCTACGGGCGCGATCAGGCAGATCTGATAGCTGCGATCGAAAGGAACGCCTTTTGCCGGTGGTTTGTGGCGTTTGTGCAGGTTTTACGGGAGGCGGAGGGCGATTTCACGCTGTCATTGACAGCAGTGGGGCCGTTGTCGTGTCCCAACCGCTTTGTTTAGCGCGTTATTCCGCCGTTTGGGGAGGGCGGGTGGAACCTAGCAACTATTCGTCTTTTGGTTTGAGGCGACGCAATCCGAAGCCGACGTAATGGAACCCGCTTTCTTCGTTGGTCACCACAGATCCTGTTGGCGCCATGTACTGGGCGATGACTTCGAAGGGTGGGAAGCGATTTTCCGACAACGATTTGTCCAGTGCCGTAAAGAACGGATTATCTTCCGACATGCGATTAATCTGTTCGCGAACATCTTTCGATTGCAGTAGGTCATAACCGTACTTCATGCCCTCTTCGGGTCTTGAAAAAGAGATCATCACGGACTCTTCTCCGCCCGGTTGACGTTTGAGCTTGTTGGAGATCAGTTTGTAATCCAGTTCATCAGCGAGTCGGTCGGCAGAACCTTCATTGGCGAGAATAGCTCGTTCCAGGAAGGAAGCTTTGCTACAGATGACCAAGTAATTACCGATGATGGCGGCGGCTGCGCCGGGGCGAGGTCCACGACGTCGACGACGCCTCTGCCTTTCTAAGTCCTGCTCGTTACCTTCCGCATCCTCTTCTGCAATCTGCTGCTCCTCGCTGTTTTGCTGCTCCTTTAATGCGAAGATCGAGGTTCCACCGAAGGTGCGTTCTTCCATTTGCTCGCTAAATCGATCCATGACTTTGTCAAGCGTCGGCCTGAATACAGCTGGATCTTTCAGCTCGATACCCATTGCATTGACCTGGCTCGTCAATGAGATGGGCCGTTCGTACCAAGTTGTGAAAGTGAACCGACCGGTCATCGCTGGTAGCAGGTCGTCGGTGAAATTGATTCCTAATCCTTCGGAAATTCCTCCATCGACGGTTTGTTCGAAGGAACCTTCGCCGCGAAAAGTATCGACTAATTCACCCAATTGCGTGTAGGCATCGATCATGTCGAAATGCAATGTCGAGTAATTTCCGCAGTCCGCCGGTATCCATTTTTCCGGTGTCGTGGGGCCGTTTTGAAAAGTCAACATTTCCAGGACACCATTGCGAGGTTGATCCAGTAACAGATGTCCATGGACGACTGTATCGAAATCATCGGTTGCGATTTGAATTGTGCCGCCAAGTCCTTTCAGTCCATCCAGCCCGATCGCGGGCAAGAAAGCGAGGCCTGCGGCAGCAGTGAGATTGCCGCGAGTTGCTGTGCGAGCCAAACCGATCGGATCGACGTAAAGGCTTACTTGGGCTTTACCGTCACGTTGGCAACGGGTCATGATTGCATTGTAGGATTCCACTTCGTTGATGGTGCCCTGCTCTTCGTTCTCTGCTAAGGCCGCAGCGATTGCTGCCATCACCAATCGATTCGAGGTAAGAATCAATGTGTCATCAATACGCAGTTGGGCGATCTCTTGGACGTCATCATCAGTTCGCGTTAACAGCTTGATCGTCGTTCCCTCGATCTCTTCCTCGGACTCGACGAAACCCACATCGGTTAGTAATGCGGTACCACGATCCAACAGATCTGTCATCGCATTTCCGTCAGTAGATTCGACAAGGACTGCGACAGCCGGACGTTGACCAGGTAAACCCACCACTCCAATTGCAACTTCACCCAAGGGAAGGTCCATCAAATCTTCGATGCTCATTCCCAGCTGTTCTTCGATACCCGACATCGCCGGGGAGACAGATCCGTAAAGCGTTTCGATGACGGGGCGAACTTGCTCATCCGTAAACATCGCCACCATCGCAGATTCTTGCATGCGTTCTCCCAATTCCTGGGCATCGGGGACGTGCAGTAGCAGATAAGTCGAATCTGGAAGTAAGGCAACGGCGGACGGTGGTTCGGCCGAACAGGGTTTTGCAGCATGCGAGCAAAGAAAAATCAGCAAGGCCAGAGCCAAATTGCGCATCGGGGTTACCTTATGAACAGACGGTGCGATGGAAGTGGAGTGAAACGGTGCTCGTGACATGGTTACGAATCCGGGGGTTGGACGGTGGAATATGCCAGAATCGGCATTTTTTTTCTAACCCGCATGTTTTACGGTGGCTCAACCAATATACTCCTCAGGATGGGTGAAGGTTTCAATCGCTTCTGCCGGATCGTCGAAACTATTGGCCAGCAGTTGGGTTCTAGGATTATACTAGCTGGGCCGACTGAGCCGTCCGCGATTCGTCAATCTACTTGCTAGCAGTTGATTGCGACCACGGAATCGATGTTGGCGATGTCGAGTTAACTTTTGGAAACGCGTCTTTCAGAAATCAATCATGGGTCTCTTCCATTGAAGACGGATGTCAAATCATGCGAAGCCAACTGATTTATTGTCTCGTTCTGGCGGGAGTGGGAGTACTGGCGACCGACGTGTCGGCCCAGCGAGGTTCGACAAGTACCGGAACGTTTGGGAGTCGCACAGTTGGCGGCGGCGGTGGATTGTCAGCTGGAAGTGGTAACGCGTTTGGAAGTGGTGGTGGCCAAGGCGACGCTCTCCAAGGAACGACGGCCGGCAACCGTCTTGAGCAGTTGATTGGTGGCGAGCAGGTTGGCGGGGTGCAAGGGAACGAGCGATTTGTCCGTGGGAACCGCCAAGCTGGGCAATTCGTCGGGGGAAGCACGGCGGATGCTTTCGTCGGCTCAATGACCGGTAGCGCTAACGGCTTCAATGCGGGCAACTTTGCTGCGGGCCTTGGACAGCGCAACAATCGCAATAACACCAATCAAAACCGCAACAATTCTCAACGCAAGATCAACGTGAGAACCCAGCTGAGTATCGGTTTTCGTTACCCCAAGTTGCGGACTTCCGTGATTCAGATGAAAACGCGGAAGTTGATGAATTCGAAGTCGATTGCCAGGCTGGGTCCCATTGAGGTTGATGTGGTAGATCGGACTGCCCGTTTGCGTGGCGTGGTTGCGAACGAGGCCGACCGCGAATTGGCTGTCCGACTTGTTCGGCTCGAACCTGGGATTTCGAAGGTAGAAGATGAGCTTGTGGTTGACGCATCCGTGTCTGACGAAGTTTCTCCATCCGATCCGCAATAGACGAGTTTTGGTATTTCCTGTTCACCGAGAGGTTTTCGGCAGCCAAAACTCTTTGCCGCATAGACGGTGGCACTTCGATGGTGCTGGTGCGAATTCGATTTCGCACTAGATCCCCTTGGTCGTCGCGTCCGACAGTGCGAGTTTCGTAGGCGACGCGTCGAAGTTTCTCTACCGTTTCTTCTTTGACCAATCGTTCCTGCTTCGATTTTTTCCCGTTTAGCAGGTTACGGGCATGATCGCCCATGAGCAGCTGCCCTTCCGTCGTCTTGAAGACGGGAACGACGCTGATCGATTGTTGTTTCCCACCGACTCGGTCCCAGGGGACCCAGACGCTGTAGGAGGGGCCGAAATCCGAGACACTGTAGCGCTGGGAAAACTGTTCTGGTGTGAAAACAAATTTCCGCTTCGCTTGGTCAGCTTGGCTTTTGTCATCGAATGCGTAGACTATCAATTCGCCCTTGGCTGGAACAGTTTGATGTCTTTGATTGTAGAAGTAGATACGTCCGCCGAGACCTCGTGTCGGTTGATTGTTTGCGCCATAAACGACCATTTCGCTCCAAATGGCGACGAGTTTGGTGGGCCGGTTTCGGGCTACTTCTAAGGGATCCTCCTTTTTCGTCGGGAGCCATTTTGATTCCTTGTTACCCGGCGAATTGTCGCCGAAGGTCTGGCAGCCGACGAGTGTACATAAAGTTGCGAGTAGAGCGAGGCCGGTCCAAAACGGTCGATGGTTGTGTGCAGTGTTGATCATGGTTTACCTCGACCTGGGAGGGATAGCTTGGCACGGAGCTTATTCCACGTTGATGACTCTTCTTTTTTGGGTACCACATACTGCGCTGGGGAGACCGGCGGAATATCGCTGAGGGGCGGTTGAGTCAATGTGTTAATGGACGATTCCACGTTCGGTTGGACGCCAGAGGAGTCAAGCGGAGTTTCGGGTTTCTCAGGGAATTCGGTTGCCGGGTTCTTGTTTCGTCGCTTGAACCAGTGGTTGAAGCGTTGAGTGAGAACATGGGACTTCTCATCGGCGGTAGCCGAGGTTTCTCGTGTCGTGGGATCCTCGCCGGGACTCGGTGGTTCGGTCGGCAATTGCTCGCCGGGCATCGGAACTTCTTCAGGAGTCAACGGTTGATTGCCGCTTGGGTCAATGTTTGGATAAATAAGTTCGGTGAAGCCAATTTCCGATCGGTTGATTCCCCCACCTGACAGACCCGTGTCGCCATCCACTTCGATGACGTCGGCCAGACACCAACTCATCCGTTCTGATTCGACTTGGTTGAGAATCTCCAAATCTTCTTCTTTGCGGACAATGCGCGGTGTCATGATGATAAGCAGTTCGGTTCGTACTTCTTCTACGTTGTCGTATCGGAACAATTCACCCACTAACGGCACGTCGGCCAGGTAAGGTACACGTCGAGATACGGAGTTCTTTCCTTTCGTGATCAGCCCGCCGAGAATCACGGTCTGTCCACTGCGTGCACTCACGGTTGTTTGGAGGGTCGTAGTGTCGATCGGTTGCTGTGTCAGTGGTGTTCCATCCTCGGCGATCCCAACGGTGACTGTGTTATCGGATAACTTTGATTTTTCAGCATCGATCTCCATGACGACGAGACCGTCTGGACTGATTCGTGGCGTGACTCCCAGCACGAGTCCGACGTTTTCAAATTCGATCGGAGACAGGGATTGCCCCGAATTGAGTACCTGAATGCCCTCGACGTAGGGGACTCTTTGGCCGACAAGCACAAACGCGGGTTGGTTATTAAGAGTCATGACTTGTGGTCGACTCAATACATCCAGACGGCGAGACTCTCGCAGGGCTCGAATCAATAAGTTGACTGACTCGCTACTCGCTGAGAGGACCAAGCCACCGTAGCCCAGATCCGCGTTTGTCCGACTGAGGGCGAAACTACTCAATGCTTGCCCGGCAAATTTTGCCTTGTTGGCGAGCGCTGCTGCGGATGCGGCGTTTCCAAGGGGTTGATTGTTGAAATTGAAGCCAGGCTCTAGAATTCCCGGTTCCACGACCAGCTCATCTACCGGGTCAAACCGCACGCTTCGATCGAAAAGCAAAGAATCCTGCAAGCCAAGTTCGACGCCGAATTCTTCTTGATTACCCAGATCGACTTCTGCAATCAAAACTTGAATCATGACCATCGGTGGCCGTTCATCCAATTCCTCGACAATCTCAGAAATCTGTTCGAAATATCGTGGCGTAGAGCTGATAATCAGGCTGTTGCTGACCACCTCGGGGACGACGACAACTTCCCGTTCAATTTGCTCAAATGGGCTGATGGCGTCGGGATTAACGAGTTGGATGTCACGTTCGCTCCGGAGGAATTCATTAATGGCCGTCGCGACGTCGAGAGCAGGTGCGTTCATCAGTCGGTAGACTCGACTGCGACGTTGTGAAATGTCATCTTCATCCAGTCGCAGCAGGATGGCCTCAACCACGCCAAGGTCAGCCGATCCACCCGTCGCGATAATACTATTCGTGCGGAGATCAACAGAAAACCGAAGTGGAACCAAGCTTGACTCGCCAGCACCGGTTGCGGACTGTAAGGTCGGTCCGTCTTGCTGATCCGTTTCACCAAACAGTTCCTGCAGTGTCTCGGCCAGCGAAGGTGCGTCGCCATTAAGGATGGTGAAGACTTTGATTTGTGCTTCTGAAGTTGGCAGTTCATCGAGTTGTTGAACGAGCGCCGCGATTAAGGACATGCTTTCCGACGGTGCTGTTACGACCAATGAGTTAGCACGAATATCGGCAGCCACCCGAACGTTCGTCAGTAAGCCTGACTTGAGTACGCGATTGCCCTGTTCGTCGATGGTGAGCGTCAGCATCGACGAACGTGGCGCCGAGAATTGGCCCCGTTGGTTTTGCTGGTTTTGACCGAAGCCACCACCTTGTTGTCCGAGACCACCGCCTTGCCCTCCCAAGCCACCACCCGACCGATTGAGAGTGTCATCGCCCCGTAACGTCGCCTGCAAGACTGGTGCAAGTTCTTCGGCCAGGGCGTTATTCAGTTTGAAGACACGGACTTCGTCGACCGCTTTGCTGGCGTTGACATCGATCTCTTTGATTAATTGTCCTACCTCTTCCATGTCGCGAGGACTGGCGTAAACGATCAACGAGTTGGTGCGGAAGTCAGCTTGTACTTGAATCACTGGACCAAGACCGCCTCGTTCGCTGAAAAAAGTTTCAATCGTCAGTTGAGCATCGGTGGCTGATGAATTGGAAAGCTGAAAGATCTTGAATTGTGACGCCGGTGCGACGGGTTGGTCGAGTCGTTCGATCAAGTCCGCCGTTGCCTTGACCCCTTCTTCTCGTCCAATCAGCAGGATCGCATTCGGTTTCACGAGGGGTGTGATGCTGACCGAACCACGACGAGCGGCGAGAGCTTGGGTGTTTAGTTCTGTCACGAGTTCTGCCATTGACAGACTATTGACATGCTTGAGTGGAATCAGTTCGATCGATGGTTCGGTGTCGATGCTTAATCGCTCAATGTCATCGATGATCTTCATCACGCGTTCAACGTCCGGCTTTCGACCTCGAATGATGATCGAATCGAGTCCCTCTACGAATTCGATTTGAACCGGACCAATCATGGACCCATCAACACCTACCTCGCCACCGGGCAAGCGTATTTCGGTGTTCTCTCCGCGATCGGCCTGCTCGTCCGCTGTGGGTTCCTGCGGTTCCTGCTGATCTTGGGGAGCGTTTTGGGCGAGCAACTCGTCGGTGGCTACTTGTTCAGTTGGTAGGTCACCAGATTGCTGGCTACCTTGCGATTCAATGCCCACTAAATCACCGCCCCAACGTATCTTGGCCGAGACGGCATTTTCTCGGGCGCTTTGCAGCAACCCGACGGCACGGGTGATGGTCGCGGCCGAATCTTGATTCTTGATCGGGATGACTTGGGTGGTAGCGTCGCGACTTGCACTGCGTTGGTCAATCGTACGAATCGCGTGACTCCAGCTCCGGACCAGATCATCGTTCCCCTCAAGGCGATACTGCTGAGTGGTTGGATTGATTAACAGTTTTGTTTGGCCTCGCTTGGCCGGCAGTTGGAATTCCAACATGTCGTTGTTGGCTGCTGTCTCGGATGGCGACAACTTGTCCGCAGTGACTTGATCGAGGATTTCGACGAGCTGTTGCCAGGTGATGTGCTGTAAGGTAGCGTCCGCTTTTCCCAAGCCAAGATTGACCCAACTTAATGACGGAACCTTGTCCGTTACGGTTGACTTGGGCGTCGGGTCGGCCGTTTGCTTGTTGGGGGATCGTTCAGCAAGAAATTTGGTGATTTCGGCGTGCACCGAGGGCTGTGCGTAAACCAGGACCTGGTTGTTTCTTGTGTCCATGCCAATCCGCACTTGGTCTTGGTCTGCATATTTACGTCGTAACGACTTAATCGTTTCAGACAAATCGGTTCCCTGAAGCGGGTATGGTTTCAGGGTGATTTCGTCTTCGTTAGCTGTTGTACGCAAAGTACGCGTGTATTCTGCCGCGAGTTGATGGGATCTCGCCGGTCCATTGATTAGCAGACGTTTGGCACGGTTGTCGGGTACCACGTCGGCCTGAACACGAGCGCGTTGCAGTCGTTCTTGCAATTGGATCGCGGCCTGTGCGGGCGGGGTATTGTGAGTCGGGTAAGCCCGAAATGAATCGGTGAGAGTTTCCTGGCCGCTGGCCGTAGTCATGGAACAGATGACGAGCAGTAGAAGAGTCACCCGCATGGATCGTGGCATGGAGCAAACGAACTGGAAAACAGTTGGCAACACCCGGCTCGGAGAACCCAATGGTGTGTACGACATTTATTCCTCTCAATCGCAGATAAGACGAGGGCCCTGGAGCCAGTTTGAAATAACATGGCCGATTACCGGAGTAACCGATCTTTCTGGGACCACGGGCTCAATGATCCTACAATCGTGACAATCGACAGAGGCAACGCCGTTTCTGGAGGGAAATCTTCGACTCGTGTAAGAAAAAGTGATTAAGGTGGCCAACAGATGCTGCTACTGATAGCACCAACCGGCAGCTCGATCACTTTGGAAGAGTCAGCTGCTGGCGGCTTGGCCAGTTGGATCGGTCAATCGACCTTCCGTGAGGCTTTGACCAACACGTACCTTCAAGTCGCCGTCATCGGTGCGGATGCTCACTTCTTTATTGCCGATGGACTCTACCGTGCCTTGCACGGTGCCGACACGGATGCGGTCGCCCTTGGACAAACGTAATAACTTGCCTGTGGTGCGAACTTTCAGCCAGATTTCGCGTTTTGCTCCATCGGAAATCGTACCGATCAAAAAGGCAAACTCTGCCTCGTCGAAGCGAGGTTTTTCAGGCTCCTCATCCTCGGGTTCGGTTTCGGGTGGCGGATCGGCAACGGTCAACAGGAATTCGGTGGAGTCGCTCAAAGCAGGAGTCCCATCGTCGGTCACTTTGACGCGCAGGGTGAAGTCGCCGTTTTCTTCGGGCCGCCACCGAATGGTTCCCGACTCGGAGTCGATCTCCATTCCTTCCGGGAAATCGCCTTCTAACTCGTAGGTCAAATGATCACGTTCATCTTCATCGTCCGCTTCGACTCTCAAGGAAAAACGATCGCCACGATAAGTATTCGCGTCTCGGATTCTATCTAGGCTGGGTGGCAAATTCGCCGGTGCGAAAGCATTGCGATCAAGGATCGCCGTTTGGTAGTCAGCGATTGTTAATTCTCCCATTCGGTTCGAAGCCAAGTCGCCGACGATCTCACGTTTGTTTCCCGGGAGAATGATCGCTTCGATAGTCACCGCCATATCAAGTTGGCGTGAATCAGAATTTGAAATAGGTTTTAGTGAAAAACTCTGAATGCGATGCAGATCGTCGGAGGAGTAGAAGCCGTGCAGAAACTGCACAGTTTGATCAAGAGAAGCTCGGCCGTCGACTTGAAAGCTTAGGCGAGAAAAGTAACTGCCGCGGATCATCCGGTCGGTGACTCGTACGGAAGGATTTTGCAGGCCCACTTTGTCAACGACGAGGTCCAACAGCCAGCGTTGGTAAAGTGATCGCGCTTTCTCTTGATCTGCAGGCAGTGATTGCTGTTGCAGTTTTGCAAGATTACGTACTGCATTCGCCCCGGTGCGGATGATGACGTTCTTGCGATTGATCTCATTTTGCACGGTGGCAAGATTCGCCTTGCGCTTGGCGATGGCTCCGGTCAAGCTGGTCAGCGTATAGACGCCAACTGTGCCGACCGCCAGCAGTGCGATCGCACCAATGAGTAATCGTTCACGTGATGTCATGGTTGCTGTGCTCGGTTGTTGTTGGTCTGCTGTGGGGTGGTGGTCGGACGTTGATTGGTCGTTGGATTTTTTTTCGATTTCGTCGGACTTGTCTCGACGGTGATGGTTTCCTTGAATCGCCAGGGGTATTTATCGTCTTGTTCTTCAAAAAGCCCTCCTTCACCGCGTACTCGATGCCGCTCGTCCCGGAGGTTGCGTTCGACGGCGGAGATCGTTTGCTGATTGTCGACGATTCCTTCCAGGACAATTAAGCCGTTTCCAGAGGGTGAGATGTTAGCGCGAAATTCGCGCACTTTGGCTTGATCGGGTGGCGGTAGTTCCGTCGATATGTCTCGCATTTCATCAAGCCAATTGACGTCGCCTCGCATCCATTGCTGGACGCTTTTGTACTCGCTGATGCGTGCTTCAGCCGTTTCAACATTTTTCCGCAGTCCTTGGGAAGTCCGTTGCAGTTCGAGGATTTGTTGATCCAGGCTGGAAAGGTACCACCAGCAGGCGGCGGTAAGCAGCAGTAGTACCGATCCCACGCCAGCGATTGAGGCGATCGCCATGGGGCGTTTCGACTTTGGCTCTTCTACTTTTCGTGGGTTGAGGAAATCAAGGACGGCCGCACCAGGATCGTTTTGGTTCACGAGCAGTCCGAGGGCCGCAGTGAATAAGCTCGGGTCCTCGATCGTCAGACTCGGTGATTTGCGATTGATTGTCGGGTCTTCAAATGGATCAATCGACGTGACGGTGATTTCCAATCGTTCTTCGAGTTGTTCGCGCGCGGCTTCATGATCCGGACCCGCACCAAAGACAATCACTTGTTCCACTCGGTCACCGCCCATTTGGTTTTGGGCTGCTACGATCGTGCGGCGAATTTCTCCGGCTAGCAAATTCACTCGACTTGGACCGGTAGGACGTTGAACCGTTCGAATGAACGTCGCCACCTTGTCTTTGAGAACGGTGAGTTCCAAACCGGTACCGAATTCATCGACCATCAACTGGATTCGTTCTTGCTTGATCGACGTTTGGTGATTCACCAGTGAACCCGCGGCGCACGGTCGCAAGATAATCGATTTGGCTTTAAGCTCAGCCTTTTCGGTAATGGCGCTAAATCGAGCGACTCGATCCTTCGGCACCGTCGCAGCGAGGACGGTCATTTCGCCCGGTGCATCGCTAACGCGCAGATAGTCGATCGGCCAGTCCTCTGAGATCTCGGAGAAATCTTGCAGGGCCTGAAAGCGGACAATTTCGGGGAGTTCTTCTTCGGGGACGGTGGGAAGCGAAAGGAGTCTCAATTCTACGTCCGCGCGACGGATCGTGATCAAGGCCTCTGCTGCGCGGTACCGATGGTCGGCGACGGACTGTCGGATTGTTTCGGCCAACGCCGCTAAGTTATCCGGACCCTTATCAGTGTCGATGGCAAGGGTCAGTGCATCTTCAATCGTGATCGATTCACCTTGCAGATTTGCAAAGACGGCTCGGATCTGCTGGTCGTCCCAGTCGAGGGCAACATAACGTGGCATAGTGGTTCAATCGTTGGATGTTGAAATAGTTGCTAAAATGGGATCTACATCGTCATTCTGAATTCGTCAAATCTACGCCCAAAAGTTCTACCGGATAACCTCGGCCTAAATGGCTGATATCTCTCCAGAATAATATGCGGGGGGCGGCAGAGGTAGCATCAAAAATTACTTCACTCCGTGATGCGATCTCGCCTTCGTCAAAATATCCGACGATTTGGGCCCGGTAGACATCGCCTCCGGCGGTCACATAGGGCATCATTTCCCTCATTTCGTCGAGTGTGATGATTGAGCGGGATAGCAGCCAGGTTTCATGTTGAAAATCTGGATCAAATTCGCTGTTATCGATATCTCGTTCAGCGATGATGTCGTTGGCGATTGGTGCGGTGACACCGGGAATGGTCGTGAGCACGACAAACGGAGCGAGATTGATATTCACCCGACCGGGAATAATCGTGTCGGGGACCACGGTGCAATAGTCCATCAGTTTTGGCAAATAGCTGGAATAGGCAAACGGTTGATCCGGGAAGGGTGATTCCAGGATCACCGGCTCTTCGTCCCCGTCGAGTTCAGCGCGAACTTGCACTCCAATCAAATCTAAGACTTGCGTGATTGGGACGCGACCGGATTTTGAGAAGTCGAGCGGTTGGTTGCCAGCCGGTTCGGTTTCGACCTCCTCTTCTCCCCGACTCGGGGTTTTGTAGGGGCCGAACTGGCGGTAGGCGATGATGAAGGTTGCCCATGGTTCGCCGAGCACGGCCGTCAATTCCTCAAACAATAAAGCCAGGTCATCGCCGTTCAAGTCGATACGTGGCATCCCATCACTCGAGACGTTTTTCTCCATGCTGTAAAGCGTCAAATAGGAGGACCATCCGCGATCTAACTCGCCGCTTCCATCGTCGTCGATGATCAACAATTGTTGTTCCTGGAGGTCGATCAGGCCGTTACGATTTTGGTCACGGCCGAAAAGAAGATCAGGAGTGACGCCGCGAACTAGCAACAGTTCTTCCAACGTTTCCAACGGACCATTTTTGGGTGCGTAGGGTTGAGGGAGGCTGGAGTAATAATCGATTTCGGCGCCGTATTCACGGCTGTCATCGTCCTCGTCAATCCAATCAAGAATTGCGTCAGCGATGTCGACTGTCATGCCGGGCAGTTGCATCAACAGGCCCCGTCCGGACGTGTCAACCTCCTCTTCCTCTTCGCCCGATTCAGAATTATTTCCATCATCGTTGCTCTCCCCACCCCCACTGGAATCCCCACTGGGACCGCTTCCACCGCCAGGAGCGCCACCTGCCTCAGCGGCTTCGTCCAGACCGCCGGATAAAGCGCCTCCGAGATCCTCACCGAGAAAATCGGGAACTTCCAGATCCAAGGCATTCAGATTGAGGCGACTCGATTCATCCTCGAGTCCGAATCGCATGCCACCCCAATATCCATCGGTGGAGAGTTCGGGAGCGAGCACGGCAAACCGTACTCGTCCCTTCGCCTCTGAGTTATCGACGACCAACTGGGCTTGGAACATTTCTGGGTTGTAGTAGGTTCCGCCCAGGTCCTCGCGAGTTAGTACGTCTTGCTCAAGAAAATAACGGGCATGTGCGACGCCCGAATCGACCGCTGCGCGAGATTGCAGCTGTTTTCCATGCAGAATAGCACTCTCGTTTTCAGCCAACATGAGGCTTGAAAACGTGTAGGCTGAGAGCGAAAGCATGGCGACCACGACTAGGACCATGATCAATGCTAAGCCTTGGCGACGGTTACTCATTACAGACCCCCCATGGCAGCGTCTGACTCCATGTCTTCTGTTTCCCCGGCCGCGAACTCGGCTAATTCCTCGGGGTCTGAACTGGGAAGATGAACGACGAGTCGGTAGACGTCCTCGGTAGTCAGTTGAGCCATGGTCGACTGCATTTCAACCCGTGTTTTGAATTGACGTTTGTCTGCTGGCAGAATGACCAACGTAATTTCAACAGCGACAGGTATACCGCCTCGTTGCTCAGAATCCCATTCGGTCGACCACTCGAGTCCATCGAAGTAAGCAAATTGAATCGCGGTGATTTCGGGCGCGAATACATCCATGTTTTGATCGATCAGTGCTCCCAATCCGTTTTCGCTGGCCCAGCGGCTTTCGGCACGATCGATAATCCGGCGCGCCAGCCCGGTGGAAGGTGCTGCTTCGTCTGTCGCCACCCCAAAGTTTTGCCCCAGATTGCTCCCCGCAAACTGTTGTGGATCACTGACGGTGAAGTAAGAAATCGTTTTGACATCACCCAATGTGATGATTTCGGATGGGTCGCCGAATTCCGTCAAAAGACTGTACTCTTCCGGTCGCGGAATACGGCTCACGTCGATTTGCAATTGCGATTCATTTCCAAAGAGGCCGGGGACAGATGCGGCGATACTGCTGGACGAGAGATCACTGTCGGCGGTCGAATCCAACTCTTCGTCAGCCTCCATTTCATCAATGGTTTCTTCTCCAGCGAGGAGTGCTTCGGCCCCTTCAAAGGTGTCGCTGAGTTGTTCGACGGTTGAGAAATCCGCCGGCCGATAGACAACCGTACCGCGTAGATCATCCGCGATCTGTTTGAGTACGGCTCTCGCGATCTGCGCTTCCTCAATTTGAGTGCGACGAACCGTGAGTTGTCTCAAATGATAGTCGATAGCTGACGCAATCATCGTGGCAATGATCGCGGTTAAGGCGACCGCGAGGACGACTTCGAGTAAAGTGAAACCTGGCTTGTGTCGAGGGAGGCTCATCATAGACCACCTCCAGCTTGGGATTCGCTGTTGCTGGACAAGAAGCTGTTACTCGAGCTGTCTTCTTCGAGTTCTTCGTCGGTTGGCAGAGGAAGGCTCGGATCACGCATCCATCGAGAAAGCTGGAAGCGAGCCGCGTTGGTGCGTTCTATTTGCCTTTCGGTGACAACGATGACCTGGATGATGCCGTCTTGCAGGGTCGTTCCCGTGGTGATGGAAACTAGCCAGCCTGGCTCTGTATCGACCGCCATTTGACTGATCGATGTGGCGGGAATCGTACCGATGGCGATTTCGGCCATGATCGATTCGGCCAGAATCTGGGCGCGCGTGAGATCACGTGCTTCGGCAGCCGAACGCAATCCTAAGCCAATCAGCTGCGATAAGGCGACCATTGCACCGGCTAGGATTGCCATCGCGAGGACAACTTCAACCAATGACAGGCCGATTGATTTTCGCTTGGAGATCAAGGCGATGTCCTCCGTTCCGAAAAATCGCCCACGGTTTGCACTGTACCCACTCGCGAAATGCCAGTCAGGGCGCGTAGCGAAATGGTGAGGGACTTTTGGCGATCGTCTGCCAGTGCAAGTGTTGCGCCGGAGGTGGTGCCATCGGGAAAGAAAAAAATTGGCATGCCCCAGCGGATCTCTCCGCTGACTTGCTGCGCATCGGCCGTTGCGGAGTAATCTTGCACCACGGGTGCGGCTTCGAAGGACGTCATCTCATAACTTGTACGAGTGTCCATTCGCACGTCCGCTCCCATGAAGAAAATGCCCTCGGGTAGCTTTTTGTAATTCGAAGACGTGCCGAAGGGAGAATCGTTCGGGGAGTAAGGGCCACTAGTGTCGCTGGTCTCGGTGGACGAATCTGCCAAGAGATTCTCTAACGAGGTTTGCAATGTAGTGACGTATTGATCGGAGTACAACGCGTGTTGAAAGACATGCACTTTTCCACTTTTGATCGCTTGGTTGCGAGCTTTTGCCCACTCCGTTTGGATTGTCTCGCCGGCCTTGCGAAGGCGCTGGACATCGAATGAGCCACGCATCACCGGCAAGGCGACCGCCAAAACGGCCACCATGATTGCGATCACCAACAGCACTTCTAGGAGTGTAAAGGCCTTCACCTGACCGCGACCGAATACACCTTTGGCGATCGCGGCAGGTGTGTCAGCGCGCTGTCTTGCATTATCGAAGGTGAAGGTTGAAATCATCAGGATCTGCTAGATTTGGTTGCTGATGTCATCTTCCGTGCCGTCGACTCCGTCGGGTCCGAATGACCAAATGCGATAGAGTTCCGTATTTTCGAGTTGGTATTGGTAGGGATTGTTCCATGGATCGAGGGGGACTTCACGGTCAAGATAAGGTCCTGTCCAGTTCGTCTGATCGCCAGTTGGGTTTCGGAGGGACTGCAGCCCCTCACTCGTGCTGGGGTACTGCATAATGTTCAGTTCGTACAACTTGATCGCATTCTCAAAGATGCCGATTTGCGATCGAGCTGCATCGACGCGGGCTTTCTTTTGAGCACCACGGATAAAGATGCCGGCCATCGAGCCGAGAATCACAAGAATCACGAGCACCAACAAGACTTCCATCAGGGTAAAGCCTTGGCGACGAGGACGACGACGATGGGAACGAAACATCAGTTTTACTCCATTTTGTTTTGAGCTAAATGGTTGACGACATTTTGAAGATCGGCAACAGCAGGGCGATAACAACGAGCAGTACGATACCGGCTAGGATTAGCAGCATGACGGGCTCGAGTAAACGGACAGCCAAGTCCAAACGACGCGATGTTTGTTTTTCGAGGCTGTCGGAAATATCGATTAAAACAGTGTCGAGCGTGTTTGATTCTTCGGCGACGGCGATCATTTCGACAACGGTGGTGGGAAAGTGTCCTGATGCCGACAAGGGCGTGGCCAACGTATCACCCGCAGAAATGTTTTCGGCCGCATTTTCTACGGCTTCGGATAGCACGCGATTTCCAGCCGCATCTCGACTGATGTCGAGTGATTTGAGAATGGGAACGCCGTTCATCAACAGCGTGCCCAAAACACGGCAAAATCGAGCAACAGCAAGACTCAGGAAAATATTACCGAGAACAGGGAGACGGATTTTCCAGGAATCGGCCCAGCGACGCCCAGCGGGCGTTGCCAAGCGGCTGCGGACGAAAATAACCAGAATTCCGATGCCCAACAGGATCAAGAAGCCCCATCGCTGCATCGTGTCGCTGGTCCACATCAGCCATTCCGTTAGCACGGGGAGTTGCCCCTCTTCCCGCAGTTGTTCAAAGATCTGGCCAAAGTTGGGAACGAAAAAAATCAGCAGGCCGAACACCACGACCGTTCCGACAACGCCTAAGAACATGGGGTAGGCCAAGGCGCCCATTGTTCGACTCTTCAGATCTTCCTGTTGTTCGGTGAATTCGGCGATACGAGCCAGCGAGTCTTCGAGAAAACCACCTTCGCTGCCCGCCCGAACCATGCTCACCGCCAACTCTCCAAAGACGGTCTCGTGCTGTTTCATCGCCTCTGACAGATTGGCTCCGTCTTCGACTCGATCACGCACGTCGTCGAGAACTTCCTGGAGCGTTTGATTAGAGGACTGCTTTTTGATCACTTCCAGTGATCGCAGTAGGGGTACGCCACTTCGTAGGAGTGCAGATAACTGGGCGTAAAGGTTTGCCAGTTGTTGCCCTTTGACACGTCGTCGAATTGTCCAGGCTTGTCGCGTTTGACCCGCTTTGATTTGCAAGGGAAAGAGGGATCGACCCGAGAGCACGGACACCGCTTCACGTTCGGACCCCGCCGAAATCGTGCCACTGACACGTTTTCCTTGTACATCTCGGGCGACGTAGGCAAAGTCTGGCATAGTTCTAACACCGAATGGATGGATGACAACTAGACGCGGTCGCTCTTGCTGACACGGATGACTTCATCAATGGACGTTGCTCCTGACAAAACTTTGCGCCATCCATCGTGACGCAATGTGATCATGCCATCCTCGACGGCCTGCTTACGCACATCCCATGAGCTGCGGCGTTCGTGGGCAAGTTCTCGCACGGCTTCGGAGGTGACCAGTAACTCATAAATACCGGCCCGACCGCGGTAGCCAACCTGCCGGCACTCCCGGCAGCCTACGGCACGCATGATCTTGCCGCCCTCGGATTTCATTTGTTCCCAGGGAAAGTCGCTGGGAACCTCATCTCGATTCGGGATGTATGATTCGGTGCAGGCGGGACACAACATTCTGACCAGTCGCTGGGCCATGATCGCTTCGACCGTACTCGAGACCAGAAACGGCTCAACTCCCATATCCACCAAACGCGTGTAGGAACCTGCCGCATCATTTGTATGCAGCGTGCTGAATACAAGGTGACCCGTCAGAGAAGCCTGAATCGCATTCTCGGCCGTTTCCAGGTCGCGAATTTCACCAATCAAGACAACATCTGGATCGTGACGCAAAATGGCTCGCAACGACTGAGCAAACGTCAGCCCGATTTGCGGATGTACCTGAATCTGGTTGATGCCCGCCAATTGATACTCGACCGGATCCTCCGTTGTAATGATCTTGGTTGTCGGACTGCGGATCTCTTGGAGTGCACTGTAGAGCGTCGTCGTTTTTCCAGAACCCGTGGGACCGGTCACCAGGACGATTCCGTGGGGCATTCGGATCAGCTCGCTGAACGTTTTGTAAATTTCAACGCTCATTCCGAGTTTCTGCAACTCGAAGGCCATCGCGCTCTTGTCCAGGATACGAAGCACGATGCCTTCGCCGTGGATCATCGGAATCACCGAAACGCGGACGTCAATTTCTCGCCCGGATACCTTGAGCTTGATGCGGCCATCCTGTGGCAGACGTTTCTCGGCGATGTTGAGACGAGCCATAATCTTGAGCCGGCTGATAATCGCTGCCTGAAATCGATTGATCTCAGCTGGCACAGGTTGTGGATGGAGGAGCCCATCAATGCGATAGCGAATGATCAAACCGGCCGCTTGCGACTCAATGTGCACGTCGCTGGAACGCGATTCGATCGCCTCAAGTAAAATTTCATTGACCAGCCGAACCACCGATGCTTCCTGAGCCATCTCCGATAGCTCAGAACCGTCTGTCTCAATCTCATCGAGTAATTCGACTTGATCGTCGTCAACCGTTTGCTTGATCAGCCCGTCGATTGTCTCGCTACCGACGCCCAAGTGGGTCTTGATCAGCTTCGCAAGGTCTTGCCGAGCGGCGAGTACGGGTACGATGGGTAACCCCGTGGCCGCGCCCACTTCGTCAAGCGGGTAAAGATCGAACGGATCGCTCGTCGCAACAATTAAGCTGCCGTTTTCCCGACGGACGGGAAAGAGTGAATCGCGGTAGATCAGCCGCTGCGGGAACTGAGTTAGCAGACTCAGATCAATCTCCTCTTCATTGATGTCAATGAAGTCGATGCCCACTTCCGATCCAAGCGCCCGTAACGCCTGCTCTTCCGTCACAAATCCCATTTCAACTGCCGTATCGACCACACTCGAACCATTGTTCTGCGCATCTCGAGACAAGTTCAGTTGTTGGTCACTCAATAAACCACGTCTTAACAGGATTTCGCCAGCTTCCATCGAATCTTATTTCCGTCTCTCTGTTTTTTCCGAAGTCCACCGCCAAAAATCACTTACGTGAATCATGACCGTGTTTCTACGTCCTTTTTTGCCCGCCCTACAAGCTGACAAGGTAGGAATGGTTCCTTGTATTTCGCGCACTGGAGTGCGTTTCCATTTTTGAAAGGTTCGCTTTGCTGTTCGCCCGCAAGGGCAAACGTTCCGTCTTCAAAACGTGGACCGTGCCAAAGTTCGAAAACTATCGAATCGGGCCGCAAAGCTGAGGGCGAGCGTCATCGTTGGTGGGGGCGCAGGTTTCTCTGGTTTTAAACCCTTGCAAAAAGGGTTTAGTTTCGTCCAACCTTGCGAAATTCACGAAATGGCGGAACGTTTTACTTTGTCTTTGTTTAATTCGTTAATTATTCTTGGCAACTTGCGTTGGCCAACTTAATTCCGCTGGGGTTGGCTGGCAAACGGGATACAATAAAGGCTTTGCCGCGTCCCCCACCCCCCACCTTAGTCGAATGAACCAGAAATCCCAACTCCGAAGATTAGGGCACCTTTCTTGGCGTTTCGCCTTCTTGACGTGGCTGCTGTGCACGGGCCCAACGGCAGTCGCCCAGCGACCTCAGGCTGAAATCGCACTTGACCTGGCTCGACGGATGGATGCGAATCGCGATGGAATACTGCAAGAATCGGAGATTCCCCCCCAGTCACGTCGGGGTGTGTTGCAACTAGCCCGGGATGCGGGTTTGCAGCCCGACGAGCCGATTCCGATCGACCGACTACGAAAATACTTGAAGAAAGGTAAACTGCCAAAGTCGCCTCAGGGGAAATCGGACCCGGCCAACAAGGTGAAGCAGCTTCCTGAAGCGGATTCGGAAGCCGGTCGTTTTGGTAGGGGCGGAAATGCGGGAAAGACGCAAGGCTTTGGTGTCCAATCGAATCGTCGTGCGGAGAAATCTGCAGCCCGCCCAGCGTTAAAGGATCGACCAGCAACCAAAAATCCCGATCAGGCCGATTCTGAAAAAACCGAGTCGGACGAACGTGACGAGAGGGCAAAGAACAGAATTCGCAAATATGCCAGGATTCGTCTCAAGCGGTACGACAAGAATCAAAATGGAGTGTTAGAGCGAGACGAGTGGTCCAAGATGAGCGGCGATCCGAAAAAGCTGGACGCGAACGGCGATGGTATTCTGACCACCGAAGAAGTCGTGGTGGATTTGACGAATTACGGGAAGAAAACGCCGTCGCGCTCCAAGAAACCGAAGGTCTCTAAAACGCCAAAGAGTAGCCGGTTCGTAAAGCGAAAAACAGAGGGTCGCGAAACCTATCGTTTCAAGACACCGTCCGAGCGGATTAGCGGTTCGATGCCGCGTCGCTTGCAGGATTGGTTTTTGCGGGCGGACGAAGATGGTGATGGCCAGGTTGCCATGGAAGAATTCGCATCGTTTTGGTCGGCCTCCAAGGCAGCAGAATTTATCGAGCTCGATCTCAACAACGACGGAGTCATAACGCCGTCGGAATACGTGGCCGCAAAAGAGACGAATTCCAAGTAGTTCAGTGACGCCGATCGGTTCTCGCCTGAGTGACAAAGTCGCAATCGACTTCCGTCACCCAATCCTGGCACAACGATTGGAAGAGTCGTCCGGGCATCGCTTGGCGAAACCCGTGACCATCAACTTGATTTACAGGCAACAGACAGTAAGGCGTGCTGGTCAGTAAGACCTCATCCGCTTGCTGAAAGTCGCTGAGCGGAATGTTCCGATAATGAAAGGGTATTCCTCGTCGTTTTGCCAGGGTTTCCAGGAACTCCAGGCTGACGCCGGGAAGGATTCGTGACTTGGGTGGTGATACGAACCCTTCGTGAGGGAGATGCAGAACGATGTTGGCGATGGGTGTTTCGGAGACACATTCGTTTTCATCCAGCAGCAGCGCATCAGCCGACGCGTCCATGTTTCGAGCCTGGCGACCCGCTAGGAAATAATGCATCCGGCTGCGACATTTGATCTCATTCGACCAGCTCTTGGGCGAAATCTGTTGGATATCTACCACAACGAGTCGTTGTCCCTGCTCGTACTTAGGCGCCCAGAATTGAAACGGCAGTTCATAGGTGTGAACCGCGATGGTGGGAATTGGGACGGAGTCCGGAGCGTAAGTAGGGTAAACTCCCGGTGTGACGAACACCGTGATCCCAAGGTCACTGTTGCTATGAAGTTCGGTGTGGTTCTGTTCTGCCACGTGTCCGATTACCTCTTCCAACTGGTCTCGCGAGACTTGGTCAGTGAGGCCGACGGCTTCGATACCGATTGCCATTCGGTCGAGGTGACGATTGACCTGAAAAGGTCGCCCGGCGAAGGTTCGCAATTGTTCGGCGATGGTGACGCCCAGTATGAATCCGCTATCGAAAGGAGTCAGCTTCAATTCGCTCGGATTGATATACGCACCATTGAGATAAGCGATCATGCTGTTGAGGATAACCTGTTCGGCCAGATCACAACACAGGGCCAAAGAAATTGATGACTGCGCATCCCAGCAGATCAGTCCACCGCATTCCAAAGTGCAAAGTGCCGAACCTGGTTCATCAATGCTCCGGAATCGATGTGTCGATCGAATCGATGAGTCCAGCCGACCCAATCGGTGATGTCGTGTTGAGTCACGCGGTGGGCGCCCGAACCGAGGCTTTGACGGCCAATGCCAACGTACCCGAGTGCTTTCGGTTTGGAATGCTTGGAAGTGATATAAAAATGTTTAAGAGCCGGATCTCGCCGATTAATTGTCGAGTAAATATGGTCAACGTTTGCAGTTGCGAGTCCGAGCTTACCTCCGGAGCGGAGCCAACTATGATGAAAAGCACCCGCCAGCAGGATGGCGCGGGGGCGTATGGCCGGCAGTTGTTCGGTGTCTAACGAGTTGCCGCAGAATTGACCGCCGGCCAGGATGTGGAGTGAACCAGCGACGATTCGTGCACCAAAGCTGTAGCCGATCAGGCTAACGGTTGAATTGTCGGGTAACTGAGAAATAAGGCTGGCCAGTTGAAATGATTCACGATCCGCGCGGGCTGCTTTGATACGCGCGTCGCGAATTCGTCCCCGTACTTGGCTGCTGTCCCATGACCAAATCACGAATCGCATCCCCTCGGAATTGCCGCCCAGCAATCGATACAGCTTCAACCCTCGTCGTCGGGCTTCTGCATTTGAAATCCGATTGCCGTGTACGTAAACGCAGGTGATTTGATCTGGATTGGCTGTTCCATAGAAGTAGTCAGGCGTGGTTAATATCCAGCTTGCCTGTTGTCGACGATAGAACGCCGGTTCGGCTGCCGCTCCACACAAATTCTGAGGGCAGGGTAGATCACGGGAATTTACCAGCCAAATGTCACATTCGGTGGCAAGTTGATGGTTGACCTGACCTCGCAGAATCTCTTCAGCCGAGTCCGCAGAAGCCAGCCGGCAGGCTGCGACGGTTAGCACGAGCCAAGTGATAGGAGGGGAGATGAATTTGTTCACGGTAGCAGTTGACGAAAGTCTCTTGTCATTGGGCGAATCGAGAGATCGCCTCCTGCGTTACCGATGCCTTCCTAGCAGGTCCGTGAACATGTGTCCTCGCCGAACCAGATGATATCATCGGCATGGCGTTGCTTTTTCATGAGGCGTTTGTGCAACGAAATGTCAACCCGCTTGTTGAAAAAAAACTACGGTTTCATTTGCACCTCGTAAGTCTTGGGGTAGAGTTTCGTGGCTGAATGGTTTGTCGCGATTGATTGCTTGCCTTGCGGAGGACGATTGTCATGAAGAGGCTCGTGTTACTTATGATTTTGCTGGTCACTGCGGGAAGCGTGATCGGATGCCAGTCACGTGGCTTTGGTAGGCGTGGCGCAAAATGCGGAGCACAACCGTCTGCTCCCTCTTACATTCCGGGTTTTAATTCCCAACAACAGGCGCCGGGTTGCCAAGGGTGCAACGCGGGCGCTCAGTCTGGCGCGGTTATGGTGCCTGGTAGTGCTGTGATCACAGAAGGTGCCCAAACGGGTGTAATTGGTGCAGAACAGTTCGCAACGGGTCCGATCACTGATGATGTCGGAAACGTGGTTGTCGACCGCCAAGTCGTACCGGGGACGGTGACAATGTCCAACAGTGGTACCACGTTTACGACGGTACCCGGTCCAGAATCAGCGCCGTTGCCTCGTAGCTGATACAGCGACTGTTCCGGTAATATGGTGGCTCTCCACCGTTCTCGCGCGACGTCCTGACGCGCAGATCGGTGGAGAGCTTTTTTTTTGCCATCTCATTTGCCGCGCTCGCCGTCTAACGTAGGCTTTTAGACCAGAAAACTTCTAGGACGAGGTCTCGTGGCGATCGTTCCGCATCCAGCATAGGGTTTCATGCGAGGTCAGTTAGGCAGGCAAGTATCCGTATATTTCATCTTGGCCTTCGTGATGATGCTAGGTGTGTCAGGCGGTTGGCAGTCGCTGGATGCATTTGAGCAGCAAGAAGCCGTCAAGCGTGCTGCGCGACGCTATCGCATGCAAGTGTTTGCGACTTTCCGTGCGGATCGACTCGAATATGATCGTCGCGTACGTATCGGTAATCGGATCTTGCAACAGTGGGAGTTGTGGGGGGAACCGAAGGATCAAGCCGACCTGCTGGTTGATTGGTTTACCCAAGCATCTCAGGCAACAAAGTCTGGCGCAGGCACCCCCTTGCCTCGCTATCCGCTGGCGACCGTCGAGGATCGCAGCCCTTCGGTGGAGGCTGATGCTGTGAAAACGCCCGCCAACGAGCCCGCGAAAAGACCGGTTGAAGAGCCCGCCAACGAGCCCGCGAAAAGACCGGTTGAAGAGCCCGCCAACGAGCCCGCGAAAAGACCGGTTGAAGAGCCCGCCAACAAGCCCGCGAAAAGACCGGTTGAAGAGCACAACATACGACGTGTTCCCAGAACGACTCAATCTCCCCGGCGGAGAAGTCGGAAGCTGGAGGATTTTTCGACTCCAGCAAATTCCTTGCCTCCCGCAAAAGTCGATACAGCATGGACCATTGAACGGCAGCCGCAGTGGGTCGAGGATCCTCAACAAACGCCCGTATTGTCTGCAGTGGAAGCCACCACTCCTGACGACGGGAGCCGTCTTACCGAAAAACCAAATCAACCTTTGCCGCAGACGAGTCTGACGGATGCCACGGGCGATCTCTTGAAGCGGCGCGAGGATCCGTTGCAGGAATCATCGACGGTGGGCCGGCTGTCGAAGCAAACGGCAGGAAAATTTTCCATTCCGGGACCATCACCTCTGCCTCAACACCGAGCGGACTCACCCGTTGATGTACCGGAATCGCTGTTTGACGCGTTATCTGCTGCACCAACCGATCCTTTTTCCTACGCTGATCACCGCCCTACTCCGTCAACGAAAATTGTCGTGGCATCCTCAGTGAACGAAAGTCCAGTGGATCTCTCTGTGCTTGCTGCAAGAATTCGGGCGTCGAATCTGCGTTTGTCTGAAATCGAAAGTGAACTGGCAATAAGCGGACTTTGGGACGTAGAACGTTTACGACCGTTGGTCGATCAGTTCGAAAGCATGCTCGTCGCCCGTCGACTGTCACAACTTTATTACCAGGCGCTCGATGAGATCGATCGCCAACGTGTGGCCCCATTTGCTTCCATTGACGCCACCATGGTCATGTTAACACAGCGACTCTTCGAAGCCCGTGCCGTCGCCACGGAGGACCCCGTCTTTTTTCCCGCGGATTCTCGGGAGTTTTTGGAACTCCAGAAACTGACGCGAACCGTAGAATCCTGGAAGAACTAGCTTCAGGAAGAGAGGCACTAGAATACCGATGAATTCGAAATCACGACGAATCGAAGAACAATTTGCAAAAATCTCTGACGACGATAGCGGTGTGATATCATCAGACAGCGGTGACAGTCGAGATGAATGCTCGGAAGCAGCGCAATACGTCAACCAACTCATCGCTCGGATGAACGGTGGCGATCAAAATCAAGGTGAAGCCTCGCTGCTCAGCCCTGATCCGATTCATGATCCGCTTGATGACCCACAGCCAGAACTCGAATCGTTCTGCGAGGCCGATCGATCTGTTGCAGTGAGCGAAGAGTCAATCGTCTCCACGCAGGTGCGAAAACCGCAAAGACCGATCGTAATGGAGGCAGATCTAGAACGATTGCGTGAGGCTGCTAACATCTCTGCTACCGGTCATCTGAACTCCTTTGAGACCAAACAGCTATATTCATCGATCTATTTATATCTGATCCTCGCTGCCAGCCTGTTTCTGTTATCGATTGCGTTGATTGTGATGTCCCATTCAATCCATTCAATCGCCTACTGTGTCTCAGTCGCAGCCACGCTGGGCGGCCTCTTCTGTGCCTTCAAATATTTCCGCCTCACCAACCGATTGAGCCGACTACGAAAGCAGCGGGGCGGCGATCTGTTTGGCCTCCGTTAAACTTGCCGGATTCTCCAATCCGCCGGTTGGGGTCGGTGAGGACCATGCGCTGAACAGGACTCGCACCCACGATCCGTCCCAAAAGCGGGGGTTTGATTGGGTGTTTTTGGTAAGGATCGCGGGTCGAAAACGATGGTGATCCCGCGGTTTCCGCCTAAATCGTTCCGAGTAGCCACTTCGTTCGGATTCTTATTGTGACGACTCTAGTGCTTGGATCGGTCAAGGCTGGTTCGTAATCGAATAACGACAGTAGCGGTTGTTGCGATTGCATTCCTGGATCGTTCGATCTGTATTGGAAAACTCAATCATGCTTGTTGCCTGTTTGGTTCCGATAATAGCAACTATGTGACGAATGCATGCAGCGGTTTCGAGAGGTTATCAAAGATGTTAGATCCGAATGACTCAAAACGGGATGAGCCAAAACCCCGTGAGCAAGGTCTAATTCAGTCCGAACAGCTGCTCGTGCAGAGCAAGCGAGGTTCAAAGTTGGTCTGGGACTGTAATCACCCACAAAGGCGTCGATTCCTAACGGCACAAAAGATTGGCCTCGGCATACTTGTCATCTTCTTGGCCGGTAAAGTGCCCGTTCAATCCCAGGTTGTGGACCATCACGCGAGTCGATTCGTCCGAGCTGACCACTTTCCTGATCGGTCTTGTGAGCCCTCGTTCCACTCCGGCGATTGTTCCGATTATGACTATTCGTTGGGGCTCTGGCAGAACTATTGTGATGAAAGAAAAGTACGCGTCCCAGGGGGTAAACGTCATCACGGGCTGTTGAACCACTTGGGTCGTCAGAGTCGTTGTCAACCCGGTTGCGATTGTGGGGCGGCAGGTTGCACCGCTCGCGATCGACCTGCTTCACCGCGGGTGACTACACCACCGCGGGTGACTACACCACCGCGGCTTCCGAAGGCGCTGGTGACTCCCCGGCCACAAACGGTGTTGGAGCAGCAACGCGATCAAACGAAAGAAAAAAACAAGCCGATTGTGATCGTACCCCCCAAGGCTCCGCCCGCTGCGGATTCCATCGACCCCGCGCAGCGCTTACCGTCTGACTTGAAGGCCACGCCTGATTTAAAGGACACTGCGCCTGTCAAACCTGTTGAGCGGAAAATTCCACCGGAGCCCGGTACGATTCCCAATTTGCCGCCGGTGAAGGAGTTGCCGAAAAACGATGTCCCGCTGTTCCCAACATCGGCGCGAGTGCAGCGGAAGTCAGTGTCGGAACCGTTGACGAGGGCGTCTGCCAACTTGCCCACCCTCTATGTATGGCAAAGGATTGCTCAAGAGCCGCCCGTTCCAACGACGATCAGAGGAGTCTCCTTCGAGAGCATCAAGGATGCGGGGACCACGCGGCTGATCCAAGAACTACGTCAGAAAAACGATCGCCAATGGAGCTCTCGATAGCTTGTCGGAGAAAAGTCACTCGACGACATGTCGGTCGGCTGAGCTGTCGAGTTTTTCCCTTGCAGGGCCTGTCCAATCCGCCGTCAATCGACAGCTTGCATTGGCTCGAGAATCCAACCGGAAGCTGAAACGGTGAATCGATATTTACCAGCTGGCAGCCGTTTCCGGAAAAGACCCTGTCCGCCGCCCCGATCGAAGCGAATGGTTAAATCGCTTCGTTTTTCGATCAGCTCGGAACCGGGCGTTAAGGTGTGCACCTTTTCGTCGAGTAGAAAAGCAACTTCAAGACTGTTTGAGGCGGGATTGAACAAGCTGATCTGATCCCAGCTCGGATCGTCACCGGACGAATTTGCATTGGGCAGCGTCGGCACAGCCGTTTCGAGCGGTTTTGTCGGCGCTTCCTCTGCCAGTGCAGTGATGGTGGGCATCTCATCAGGCGTCAAATACTTCGCGACGTTCGCAATCCGTTGGGGGAGCCTGACGGGATTTTTGGCTAGGCCTCTGCCGACGGTATTGAGAACCCGCTTGCTGGATGATTCGAAGTCGAAGGTGCTCTCCAACCAAAGCGGTCGGTTTGGCTTGGGAATATTCGCTAAGGATGATTCGCTTGGGTCCGTTAGCAATTCGGACCAACCCGGCCCTGACGGCTCGCTTGTATCCTCGCCGCTGGGAGAGTTATCGTGCATGATTCGGGGCAAGGACAAGCGATCGGTTTGATCGGTAGTTGCCGTCATTGCATTGGTCGTGACTCTCGTTTGAGTCGTGGCCCTCTTGAGCTCGCTGCGTGCGGGAAAATAGTAAAAAGGCGCGGCCAACAAAGAAGCAATGTTGCTGACTAACAAGCAAATCAGCAAAAAGCTGAGCGATCGAATGGAGAGGAAAAATAACATGGAGCCCGCTCATCGATTTGGCTGGAAACGTGGGTGTTGTCCTGATCTAGGACCGCAAAGTGGTTCTCTTATTTATATAGGCCAAAAATCTGCGGTCGTGTCCCGCGTTTTCGAAGCGACTCCCGATTTGTCCGATGAGAACTGTTTGACTGTAAAACCGACTACCCGTCCTAGCGATTTTAGCGATCCTGATTAGGGTTGATGGCTTTTTGAGACAGCTAGCGAGGTAAATTTCAGCGAAATCCTCGACCGACGGCGGATTGATCTTTCGCAAGACCTTTTGATTTGGTAACTACGCCACCCCTGGATTCGTACTCGTCGTGATCGGACGTTGTTTTGGCGTCAGGATCGCACCATCGAGCACCCTTGTCAGCAAAGGTGGCTGGTCAATGTTGACTGGAAAAATGAAAGAAATCAATAAGTCGGTCCGACGTGTTTACCTTCGTTTGTTTGTGCTCGCAGCAGTCGTCGTTTTCGGCGCGATAGCGATTGCACAGGCTCAAAAAGGCAAGGGGAAGGATTCCTTGCCCGAACCTGCTGCGATTTCGTTTGAAAACGCAACGCCGATGCCGTTGAAGCAGAATCCTGAGCAGGATTCGACAACGACAAAGCAGGTCAATCACGAGGGCGAATTGCCGCCCGCAGAAACGGACCTGAAACCGATCGATACCGAGCCGGCCGACTGGCAATCGACCGAACTCCCATCTGATCTGGCAGCCGATCCCATTGACGAATCGGATACCGGGTTGCCCGCTCTTGATGATGAACCCGATGCAGGACTGACATTGCCTGTTGCCGGAACCGAGGCGGTCGATACGACTTCCGCCTACGATCAGGGCGCCTACGATCAGGGTGCTTACGATCAGGGTGCTTACGATCAAGACACGAATGACACACAGCAAGCTAATGCAGCGACAGACACTTCACAACAGCTTGAGCCCGTCCTGCCGGCGGATACTGAATTAGATCCGGGCTTCGATCCACTGCCTGAGCAATCAGGTGAGTCACAAGCCCCTCCGACCGACGTCGCCGCTCCAGTCGATGCGGTACCTTTACCCGCTGCCGCCTCGGTGACCGAGGAGCCGACGCTTGATCCGCTACCCGCTGCTGCGGCCGCTTTGCAGCCCTACGATGCCGGGTCGGCGCCTCTTCCGAACGAAGGGTTGGCTCCTTCGGCCAATGATCAGTCGCAATTGGAGTATGGTACGTCAATCGATCAACCGTTGACGCCAATCGAACCGATCGCGTCTTCCGCTCAACCGAGTAGCGTTGCTTTTGATCAGCCGGAACAGGGTCGCCTTGACGTGGCCAATCGGATTTCAAGTCCACCAACTGGAAAACCCGGTCCGCAAACTTTGGAAGGACCTCAGTCGCCGGCACTTACCATTGAAAAATCTGCACCGGCAGAAATTCAAGTTGGCCAACCAACCAAGTTTGAAATTCGTGTTCGAAACACCGGGCAGATTGCGGCTGAGAGTGTTTTAATTCGAGATGAGATTCCCCTTGGGACCAAATATGTTGACTCGAACCCGAAAGCCACGAGTGTCACGAATGGCGCGATCTACTGGGAAATCGGTTCGGTGAGACCTGGTGAAGACGTTGTTGTAACGGTTGAGTTGATGCCGACCGAAGAAGGGCAAGTTGGAAGTGTTGCCACGGTTGCTTTCCAAGCATCCGCCGCTGCACGCTCCAATGCGACCAAGCCTGAATTAGTACTTGAGCAAACAGGTCCGCGAGAAGCTTTGTTGGGCGAGACAGTACGGTTTTCCATCAAGCTTTCAAATCCAGGTTCAGGAGCGGCAACCGAGGTTGTTTTGGAAGAAGACGTGCCTTCCGGATTGTCACATTCATCTGGAAGTAAATTGGAATATGAAGTCGGAACCATTCAGCCAGGTCAGACGCGGAATCTAGAATTGACACTCAAGGCGTCTCAAGCGGGTCCGGTTCTCAACACGATCATGGCTCGGGCTCGCGGCGGATTAGAAGCGACCAGTAGCGTGGAATTGGCAGTGGTCGCGCCAAAATTGGAAGTCGTGGTTGATGGTCCGCAAAAACGATATCTTGATCGTCAAGCAACGTTCAGCGTGGCGGTTAAGAACCCAGGTACCTCAACAGCTCATGGTGTCGAAGTTTTGGCGAAATTGCCGAGCGGATTGAAGTTCGTCAGCACCAACAATTCTGGTTACTACGATCAGAGTCGTCACGCCGTGGTTTGGAGCTTGGAAAAATTGCCTGCCGGCGAAATGGGACAAGCTCAATTCACCGCTCGACCAGTCGAGATGGGGCAGTATGAAATCCGTGCCGAGGGGAAATCCAAGACCGGACTGCAAGCCACCGACGATCACGCGATTGCTGTCGAGGGAATCGCTGCACTGTTCTTCGGCTTGGCTGATCAGGTCGATCCGATTGAGGTCGGTGGAAGAACTACCTATGAAATCAAAGTGGTAAATCAAGGTTCAAAAGCAGCCTCGAATGTGCGAATCGTGGCTCTTGTCCCAGATGGTATGAAACCTGTCGGCGCCGAAGGGCCCACCAAAGAACAGGTGCAGGGTCAGAAGGTTTTCTTTGAGCCCATGGGTCGATTGACACCGCAAGGCGAAGCGATCTTTCGGATAAGCGTCGAAGGAACCGAGCCCGGTGACCATCGTTTTCGTGTGCAAATGTCGAGCGATGATATGACACGACCTGTCATTAAAGAAGAAGGAACCCGGATTTACGCTGACTAATCCAGCCTCAAGAAAATTAGTTCTCCAAGGGCGATAACACCACGTTATCGCCTTTTTTTGCGATCGCACGCACTGCGTGATGCGATTCAATTGACATGACCGAGGGTCGTTGAAAGACTGAGGGTTTGTTTCTAACCCATCCGATGGTTGAAATCATGTCGAAGCGCAAAGTGAGGCCACCAAAAGCACCCCCGTTACCACCGCCCGTGGTCGGTAGCCGGCTGTCAAACCAGTCGCGGACGAATTCGCTTGGCTCCTATCGACAGGAGGTTCTTGCCGAAATTGAACTCGATCGGATTTGGATCGTCTTTTGGATGGTGCTCGCGAGTCTTGTGGTGATGTTGGTTTCGCTCACCCCTGTGTTGAAACGCTGGTTTAATCCAGCCGAATCAGCACCGCCTACTTGGGATCGCTGGATTTATTTGTTGTTGTTTTTCGCGGTTACCCAGTTGATGTACGCCATTTATTTCGTTCAGCTGCCAACTTGGTTTAGCGCGCGTGCCTCGGCCCTGCTCTCGTTGACGTTAGCGTGCATCTACGCGTCAGGCTTAGCCTTGTTTTCCTTTGCAAAGTGGGATTCGGTCTGGGTGACTCGCTTGGAACTCATTGATGAACAGCAGTTGAGAACGCCGGCGCAGTGGTGTCTTGCGATGCTCTGTCTGTTATTGCCGCTGATGTTCTATCAGGCCAAGGTTTCACTGGTTTGGCGAAAACAGGAAGCGTCCTTTGGATCCGTCTTTTAAGCGAAATTTGCTGGATCAAACACGCTAGCTGTATCGCGCCGCCGTGGGAATTTTTCATTGAAGCGCCGCCAATGCTTAATGTCCTGAGACAGAAATTTCTGTCGGAAAAGGAGATCGAATCGAAAGAGGAGTCGGGGGTAGAACGAGACCGACCGTTTTCATAAATGGATTCGAGCGGTCGCCCGCGAGAGCCAGGTGGATTGTCAGCTTTCTTGCAAGCATTCGTGACAAAATGATTTTGTTGCAAAGAAAAATCCGTGGTGAGTCGTTCTCAAACCACGGATTGAGCAAAAAAAGAATCCGGCCACTTGCTTATTGAGCGGCAGCAGCAGACTCGACTTCTTCCTCCGAGCATTCGGGTGCCGGTGCGAGTAGATTGTCGAGCGCTTTTGCAACCTGGGCGACTGCCTTGATCCGAGGTACCCCGCTGAACTGGTCAGCATGACAATAGGCTGTGATCGGGCCTTCGTAATCCGTCTCGCAAAGCCACTGCAGCGTCTCGGCAGCAGGCACGATTCCGGTTGAACCGGGGATTAATCGTTGTTGCTCGGTGATTGAGTCCATGGACACATCCGTGGGAACATCAGCGATTCTTACACAGGTGATCTGCTCGGGAGACAGCTGTTTAATCGTCTCAAGGGTAGCGCCACTGACGTGCCAGTGCCACAGGTCCAAACAGATGCCAACGTTGTCACTCACGATCGTTTGCACGAGTGCCAAGAGTGTTTCGTGGGTGGTAATGAACTGTGTTTCATAGGCGGCTCGACTTGCGATCGGAGCCAAGAAACCGAGTCCCAGTCGGATGCCGGATTCTTTGAGGATCTCGGCGATTTCTGTGAATCTTTCGCGATGAAATTCGAAATCTTCGTGGTAGGCGCGCTGCTCACAATAGGGGGGAACGATTGCCGTGCAATGGGTTGCTCCCAGTGACGCGGTTGTCGCAGCAATCTCTTTCAATGTGGCCAAATCTTGTTGATATTCTGCATCTGCCGCAGTCCACCGGACGGGTAGTTCAAACCCGCCAATACGAATATTTGCACTTTGGAGGAACCGGACGGTCTGGTCACGTCCTCTTGTCAGTGTTGCGTCGCTCCATGCTGCGACGTTGAGATCAAGACCGCCATATTTGTAGGTCAAAGCCAATTCGATTAGCTCATTTGGGCGGGCAGAGATTCCCAGCGACTCAGCATTTAGACTCTTATACATTCTCAGTTTCTCTCCGTAGTCCTCGGCGAAGCAGTGAATTATTTATCGATTTCCACCATTCCCTTGTGAACTACGCATTATGTCAGACTTATCTATCTGTTCCTAGGGGACATTCGCTACCTCCCCGCGTCGGAGCAATCTGCAAGATCGGTGTAACAGAACTGTTCGGCGAAGTTTCTGGTTCGCTGGCTGCAAGCAGTCGATCGTCAACTAAGCTTTAGCTGCGTCGCCGCACGATCATTTGTGGTTAATCCAGAGCAGAGAAAAGGACAGCGATGAATTGGTGGGAAGCAATTGTGTTAGGGATTGTCGAGGGATTCACGGAGTATCTCCCTGTCAGTTCCACCGGACATTTAATTCTGACCCAACGCATGTTGGGGATTGAACAGACCGAAGCGTCCGACTCATACGCCGTCTGCATTCAAGCCGGTGCCATCATCGCCGTCGTGGGACTTTATTGGCGTCGGATTCGTGACATGTTGATCGGAATCGGCTGCAAATTGACCGGGCGTGAATCGGACGGGCACGGATTTCAATTGGCGGTCAATATTATTGTGGCGTTTTTGCCAGCTGCGGTGATTGGCTTGTTGTTCGACGATATGATCGAAGCGATGCTGTTTGGCTTGTGGCCGATCGTGTTTGCGTGGTTTGTCGGCGGCGTAGCGATTTTGGCAGTCGCCTGGTGGCGTCGGGGCCATCGAGGTGAAGCCAAGGAATTACCGCTCGAGAATCTCAGTTGGAAGATGGCGTTAGCAATCGGCACGATTCAATGTATCGCGATGTGGCCCGGGACGAGTCGCAGCTTGGTGACCATTGTCGGCGGTGTGATGGTTGGGCTGAGTCTGACGGCGGCGGTTGAGTTCAGTTTCTTATTGGGCGTTCTGACGCTGTTGGCAGCCACCGTTTACAAAGCGAAGGATGCCGGGCCGGTGATGGTTGAGGCCTATGGTTGGTGGCCGATGATCGTGGGTTCGATTGCAGCCTGGGTATCTGCCGTCATTGCGGTGAAATGGATGGTGAATTACTTAAAGCGGCACGGCATGCAGCTGTTTGGTTATTATCGAGTGGGGTTGGCGATTGTGGTCGCGATTTGTTTGGTGTTGGGCTGGTTGCCCTCCTAATTGCGTTTCCTGAGCCTTTTTCGCTTGAAAAAGCGAACCCCTTGGCTGCGGCTTTCGTCTACAATAGAGTAAAGAAGCTGAGATCTCGACGATGACTCGAGATCGACCACGAAGTCATTGGGGGCGAATTTGGATTCGACCGGGTGGCATGAAGTGGGAGTGGCGTGTCGTGGTTGATCAGTTGGCCACGTTAAAAGCTGATCACAATTTTTATGTGCAGAAGGTAACTTCTCACTGGCCGCCTAACATAGGTGGCTCCGGTTGCGGGATTTAGCCGGAGAGTCCCAAAAACCGGTTGCCAAATCCGGACCGCTCAGAGTCATGTCGAGCACGCTCTGAGTTAAAACCCTGTTCTCGTCTAGTCCGACATGAACCCGGTCGACAGGGGTCAGTCGGGCGAAACCCCAAAGAGCCGACTACACACGTAGAAGCTGTCATGGAAACATCGCGGGACGCGGGTTCGATCCCCGCCGCCTCCACTTTGCAAGTCGTGATTCAGTAACGACTTGCGAAAATCAGGAAAAAGCCGAACAGCATTTTGGACAGCACGAGATTGGCTGTGAATGTTGTTCTTTGGCGGATTCTGGCGTTGTTCGGCCGCCGGACCTCGACCAAGTAGCGACTGCTTGGCCCCATCTTCCGCCTCACATTCGTGAGGCAATCCTCACTCTGGTCGCTGGCACCGTCGGCGATCTTGATGCTGAGGGAGGCTCAAAATGAGCACGAGCCCCCACCGCACCGCTAAGGTTCCCCTGCTCGATTCTTCCGACCACACGGTCAGGGAGTCGTCTTCTCAGTGGCTGTATGCATCCTGCTCGAGCTGCACCGCCAAGTGGTTTTCCCGCCGTCGCATAGATCGGTGTCCACGGTGTGACGCACCTGCATTGGCTCCGGTCCATCTCGCACCTCCCTGGGATCGCTCTGAGTCCAGGGCTTCGAATGGAGGGGATTGCGATGAATGAGCAACTGCTCAACAGTCCGGCTGCGATTGAAACGGGGCCAGCAACGGAGGCAGTCCGAGGGCCGCAGCCATCGATCGCGCGTTGTCTTGACGATTTGCAGCAAAGAGGTCACCGCTTCAAGACCATTCTCGCCGATCCACCTTGGCGTTACGAGAATACTGCTTCTCGCGCCGCGGCCGAGAATCACTACTCAACCATGACCGTCGAGGAAATCTGCAACGAGCCCGTGAGCGAGCTCGTTGGGGACAACGCTCATCTCCATCTCTGGACAACCAACGCCTTTCTCGAATCGGCGTTTAGGGTCATGCGGGCTTGGGGGTTCGAGTTCAAATCCTGCATGGTCTGGGTGAAGCCGACCATCGGCATGGGTAATTATTGGCGCGTGTCTCACGAATTCTGTCTGCTCGGGATTCGAGGCAAGCTGCCGTTTGGTCGGAATGATATTCCAAGTTGGCTCGAAGCACCTCGGACCATCCACAGCCGCAAGCCATTCGCGTTTCGCCAACTCATCGAACAAGTAAGTCCCGGCCCGTACTTGGAACTCTACGGTCGCGTGGAGCAACCAAATACGGGTTGGACTGTCTACGGAAACCAAGTCGAGCGTCGACTCTTTTGAACGTCATCTGACGGAGGAACAAGCAAATGCAAGATCGAAGCAATTCTGCACTGGAAGAAGCCCCTATGAGAGAGATCGCGACCGCCTGGCCGCATCTTCGTCCTCATGTCCGCGAAGCGATAACGACTCTGATCGATGCGGATTTGATTCGCTTGAAACTAGAGAGCGCCGGCGTCGAAGTACATCGGTTTGCGGATTCGAAATCTGACTCCCGTCGAGCGAGGGAATAGGCATGACTTCGTCCTACCATTCACAAACGAAAAAACCGTGGCGGGCGAAATCGGGAATCTGTGGGCAAACTAGCGCATGGATCCGTAGCCGCCCGATCGACAGCAGCCGAGCCAAGTACCGCAACGCACATGCGGTTTTATGCGTCTCGGGATTTCGGGTTTGGCTACTTCAGATATCCGAGTTCGGTCAGAGCCAACCGGATTCCGCGATCCGCGATTTCTTGAACGGTAAC